>NZ_JAMFRV010000624.1 GCF_026224925.1 Pseudomonas sp.
ACCATCGTGGAACACCGGGATGTCACATTGCTCAATCAGCGCTTTTTCAATCTCGAAACATTCTGGGGCTTTGATGTCTTCGAGGTTGATGCCACCGAACGTAATGGAAATGCGCTTAACGGTATCGATGAAGGCTTGCGGGCTTTCGGCATCAACTTCGATGTCGAAAACGTCAATGCCTGCGAAACGCTTGAACAGAACACCTTTGCCTTCCATCACTGGCTTGGAGGCCAATGGGCCAAGGTCACCCAGACCCAGGATGGCGGTGCCGTTGGAAATAACTGCTACTAGATTTCCTTTCCCGGTGTACTTGTAAGCAAGTTCAGGGTCACGGGCGATTTCGCGCACCGGCTCGGCAACACCTGGGCTGTAGGCCAAGGCCAAATCACGAGCAGTTGCGGTAGGTTTAGTTAGCTCGACGCTCAATTTCCCTGGGCGAGGAAACGCGTGATATTCGAGAGCGGCAGTTTTCAGATCTGACATGTGGGCATTCCGCTTTTTTTTCTGTTGGACAGACGGATTGCCGAGGATACGCAAGAAGGAAAGGCCTCACAAGGCTGGCCAGTCACTTGCGTCAAGCCCCGACACTTACGACTTTACGCTTAGAGCCGCGGAACACAAGGGCTTAGTGTTCACAATCTGATAGCAAGACTGTCTACACTTTTTTTGTCATTCGGAGAGACTGAGCATTGCAGGATGAGTGATCGGCAACATCCACCGCGACTGACCAGCCGCCAGACCGCTTCGACGGGAACGGTCTATCACCCAACCCCGCACTTCGAGGGTTCGCCCCTTGAGGCGCAGCAACTGCGCAAGATCAAACTGGCTCAGCAATGCAGGGGCAATGCGTAATACTAGCGAACCCTCCAGTTCGATCCACACACCACCGCCGTTGCGCTTCACGTCGCGGACCCGTCCCGATATCAGCGCGAATCCACTGCTGTCGATTTGACCTGAAGGTTGCACTGGGGAAACACGCCACAGCCCCAACCCGGCCTGACGCGCGCCACGCTCGGCGGCCTGCTGGCAGTTGAGCAAAGCGACGTTTGGCGCCACGGCCACTTGATAACCCAAGCCCTCGGCCAGCAGTTGGGCTTCGAGGTTTTCACCCTGACGCCCGAAAATATTCGCCAAAGTGCGACCGTAATGATCCTTAGGCTCTTGGCCCACCAGCACACTGACCTGGCCGTCATTGGCGGCGATCAGCGCCTGCAGTCTGCGCTTGGCTGCTTGAGCAAAGGGCTCTGCCGAGCGACCCTTCTTTCCGGTCTCGGGCGCATTTAAACCAATCATCCGCACACTTCGTCCGTCGCTCAAGCGCACGGTATCGCCATCGACGACACGCTGTACGGTAAAGACAGGCAATGAGCTTGGCGCCGGGCAAAGCGCATGCGCCGCCGACAACCAAATTGCAGACATAAAAAAAGCGCCCACAAGGGACGCCTTTTTAAGCAGCCTGGAGAAGCCCAATGGGCCTCCCAGTTCCACCAATCTTACTCTGCAGCAGTTTCTGCAGGAGCTTTGGTAGCGCCGAATGCACCGAAACGCGACTTGAACTTGTCGACGCGGCCGCCGATATCAAGAGTCTTCTGCTTGCCGGTGTAGAACGGGTGGCACTCGTTGCACACGTCAAGGCTCAGTGGCTTGGCGAGGTTAGAACGAGTGTGGATCACATTGCCGCAGCTGCAAGTAGCGACAATGGCTTCGTATACTGGATGGATGTCAGCTTTCATGGGTATTTCCTCGGCTAGCGTGCCGCCACTCAACACGATTGTTGAATACCGCACGTAATTAGGCTGCGGATACTACCAGACAAATCCTAATACGCAAGCGGACGTTAAAACCGGTCGTCTGCTAAGATCGCCGCTTCGTCACAGACCGTTACAGAGAACCCACCGCGTGCCCGACGCCATTTTGCGCCTCGCCCTGCCCTCGCCGCTCAGACGTTTATTCGACTACCGCGCTCCTGCTGGAGTACTGCGTAGCGCGCTGCAGCCCGGCATGCGGGTAAGGGTGCCGTTTGGCCGCCGCGAGCTGATCGGCATCTTGATCGAGGTGGTTGACCACAGCGAGGTGCCCGCCGAGAAGCTCAAGCCTGCCGTCGCGATATTGGACAACGAAGCGCCGCTGCCGCCGTCGCTGTTCAAGCTGTGCCTGTGGACCGCGCAATATTACCAGCACAGCCTCGGCGACACCCTGAGCTGGGCATTGCCAGTGCTGTTGCGCCAAGGCGAACCGGCCGAGTCTCGCCAGGAACGCTTTTGGCAAGTCGCCCCCGGTGCCAAGCTTGATGACCCACGCATCGCCCGCGCACCGAAGCAACGTGAAGCCTTGACCACCTTGGCGCAGCATCCACACGGCGTCGCGCATCAGCTTCTAAGCAAACTGATGCTCAACCGCGAGAGCCTCAATCTGCTGCTGGCTAAAGAGCTGGTGCAGGTCGAAGTGCGTCGCCACGCGCCCAGCGAGCGCCACGAACGCTGGCTGGCGCAGCCGGAGCTGCCGCTAAACCCGGAGCAACGCGCAGCGTATGAAGCCATTCGAGCCGGTTTCGACAGCTTTCATGCGTTTCTGCTGGCCGGCGTTACCGGCAGTGGCAAGACCGAAGTCTATTTACAGCTGATTCGTGAAACCCTGGAAGCTGGCAAGCAAGCATTGGTGCTAATTCCGGAGATCAACCTCGGCCCGCAAACCCTGGCGCGTTTCGAGCAACGCTTTAACGCACGCATTGCGCTGGTGCATTCGGCGGTGAATGATCGGGATCGTCTGGACGCCTGGTTGGCGGCACGCGATGGTGAGGCCGACATTATTATCGGCACCCGCTCCGCGCTGTTCACGCCGATGAAAAATCCCGGCCTGATCATCATCGATGAAGAGCACGACGGCTCTTATAAACAGCAGGAAGGCCTGCGCTACCACGCTCGCGATCTGGCGCTGGTCCGCGCGCGACAAGAAAACATTCCGATTGTGCTGGGTTCGGCCACGCCGTCATTGGAGAGCCTGCATAACGCGTATACCGGCCGCTACGGCCTATTAAGGCTGAATCAACGGGCTGGCGGCGCACAGCAACCAAAATTTTTGCGTCTGGACGTAAAAAGTCGCCCTTTGGACAGCGGTATATCCGGGCCAATGCAGCAAGCCATTGGTCAAACACTCGCCGCCGGCCAACAAGTTTTGGTGTTCCTCAATCGCCGTGGGTTTGCGCCAACCCTGCTGTGTCACGACTGCGGCTGGCTGTCTGAGTGCCCGCGTTGCGATGCGCGGATGACCGTGCACCAGCGTTCCGGCGAACTGCGCTGCCACCATTGCGGGCACGTGGAGCGCACGCCGCGTCGCTGCCCATCTTGTGGCAAGGTTGATTTGCGCCCGGTCGGCGCAGGGACTGAGCGCGCAGAAGAACGCCTTGGCATTCTGTTTCCGGACTTCCCTGTGCTGCGGGTCGACCGCGACAGCACCTCGCGCAAAGATGCGATGAATCAACTGTTCGCCACCATTCAGCGTGGCCAGCCATGCATTTTGGTAGGCACACAAATGCTCGCCAAAGGGCATCACTTTCCACGGGTAACGCTGGTGTCGATTTTGGACGCTGACGGTGGACTATTTTCCGGCGACTTCCGCGCCAGTGAGCGCATGGCTCAGTTGATTGTTCAGGTGGCCGGGCGAGCCGGGCGCGCTGAAGAGCCCGGAAAAGTGATCATTCAGACCCATTTGGCTGACCATCCGCTGCTGATTCAACTCACCGAACAAGGCTATTTCGCCTTCGCTGAACAAGCGCTCAGTGAGCGCCGCGCTGCTGGCCTGCCACCGTTTTCCCACTTGGCGCTGTTGCGGGCCGAAGCACACAAGCCAGGGCAAGCCGAAAGCTTTCTGGACACCGCCTGCGCCGAAGCCGAGCGTTTGTTGGCAGAAATGAACTTGGGCGGCATTGAACTACTGGGCCCAGTCCCGGCCCCAATGGAACGCCGCGCTGGACGCTACCGCGCGCAACTTTTGCTGCAGGCTAGCGCTAGGGCACCGTTGCACCGGCTGCTTAGCGCATGGTTATTGGTGCTTGAGCAAATGCCCAGCGGCCGACAAGTACGCTGGTCGCTGGATGTTGATCCAGTGGATTTGTATTAGAAATAGGCCGATAAGTCTGCGCCGGCCCCTTCGCGAATGAATTCGCTCCCACAGGGAATACGCCATTTATCTGTGGGAGCGAATTCATTCGCGAAGAGTATCTTAGAGACCGCATGTCCATCGTGGTTGGCAAGCCCGCCATCGCAACGGATAATGCCCTCTTTTTTCACCAGCGCATTCAGGCGCCGCCGCGCTTGCGGTCGAAAGAGAGCACCATGAAAGACACCATTCGCCAGTTGATCCAACAAGCCCTGACCCAACTCGTCAACGAAGGCGTGCTGCCTGAAGGGCTGACCCCGGCGATCCAGGTGGAAAACGTTCGGGATAAAACCCACGGTGACTTCGCCAGCAATATCGCGATGATGCTGGCCAAACCTGCCGGCATGAAGCCTCGTGACCTGGCAGAAAAGCTGGTAGCAGCACTGCCCGCCGACCCGCAGGTCAGTAAAGTCGACATTGCAGGTCCTGGCTTTCTCAACTTCTTTCAGAACACACAAGCGCTGGCCGCCCGTCTCGACGTCGCGCTGGCCGACCCTCAGCTTTCAGTGCGCAAGGTTGGCTCGACACAGCGCGTAGTGGTCGATCTGTCTGCGCCGAATCTGGCAAAAGAGATGCACGTTGGCCATCTGCGTTCGACGATCATCGGCGACGGGGTTGCCAATGTGTTGGAGTTCCTCGGCGACACCGTGATTCGTCAAAACCACGTGGGCGACTGGGGCACACAGTTCGGCATGCTGCTGGCCTACTTGCAGGAAAAACCTGCGGCCAGCGACGAACTGTCCGACCTGGAAAACTTCTACCGTGCCGCCAAGCACCGCTTCGACGAGTCCGAAGAGTTCGCCGAGCGCGCCCGCAGTCTGGTGGTCAAATTGCAAGCAGGTGACCCTGACTGCTTGGCGCTTTGGGCACACTTCAAGGACATTTCCTTGCTGCACTGCCAACAAACCTACGAACGCCTTAACGTCAAACTGACGCCTGCGGACGTCATGGGCGAAAGTGCCTACAACGATGACCTGCCAAACGTCGTCAGCGACCTCAAGACCGCTGGCTTGTTGGTTGAAAGCAACGGCGCGCAGTGTGTATTCCTTGAAGAATTCAAAACCGCTGAAGGTACGCCACTGCCGGTCATCGTGCAGAAAAACGGCGGTGGTTATCTATACGCCACTACCGACTTGGCGGCCATTCGTTACCGCAGCAACGTATTAAAGGCCGACCGCGCCTTGTACTTCGTAGACCAACGTCAGGCGTTGCACTTCCAACAAGTGTTCGAAGTCGCACGCCGTGCCGGTTTCGTGACCAACGGCATGCAGATGGAACACATGGGCTTCGGCACCATGAACGGCGCCGATGGCCGTCCGTTTAAAACCCGGGATGGTGGCACCGTGAAGCTGGTCGATTTGCTCGACGAAGCCGAAGAGCGCGCCTATACCCTGGTCAAAGAGAAGAATCCGGAAGTCGCCGAAGACGAATTACGCAGCATCGCCAAGGCGGTCGGCATCAGCGCCGTGAAATACGCCGACCTTAGCAAGCACCGCACCAGCGATTACAGCTTCAACTTCGACCAAATGCTCAGCTTTGAAGGCAACACCGCACCTTATCTGCTGTATGCCTATACCCGCGTAGCGGGCGTGTTCCGCAAGTTGGGCAAACCGTTCGACGTGACTCAAGGGCAGATCGTCCTGGAAGCACCGCAAGAGCAAGAGTTGGCAGCACGCCTGGCCCAGTTCGCTGAAACCCTGAACAATGTCGCCGAGAAAGGCACGCCCCATGTACTGTGCGCATACGTCTACGACTTGGCTGGCCTGTTCTCTAGCTTCTACGAGAACTGCCCGATTCTGGGTGCCGAAAACCCGCAACAACAGCAAAGTCGTCTGCGCCTCGCCGCATTGACTGGCCGCACCCTCAAGCAAGGCCTGGAACTCTTGGGTCTGGATACTCTGGAGCGCATGTAAGTTGGCTGTGAAGAAAAAACCTGCTCCCAAGCGCGGCGCCAGCCGTTATCAGGCACCCGCAAAGAAGCCGATTCCGGGATGGTTGTGGCTGGCAATTGGCCTTACGGTCGGCGCTTTCGTCGTTCTGCTGATGAAAATTGGTCCCGGTGGCGCTGACGTCAAGCGCGTCAAGGAAGAAGCCAAAGCCGCAAAAGTCGCCGAAGCCAACAAAGCACCGCCAAGCCCACAGGCACCGGCGAAGCCAAAGTACGACTTCTATACCTTGCTGCCTGAGTCGGAAGTCATCGTGCCCAACGAAGCGGTGCCGGAGAAAACCCCACCGATTGTTGCGCCAATCGTTGCCCCCGTCACCCCGGAACAGGCTGCGAAAATTGACACCGCACGTGCCCAGGCAGCACTCAGCGGCGTAACTCCGCCACCTGCACCGCCGGTGGCAAAACCTGGCCCCGCCGCCGTGACCAAGTTCTTCTTGCAGGCCGGTTCTTTCCGTAAACAAACCGATGCTGACAAAGTCCGAGCGCAGATCATTCTGCTCGGGCAAACCGTGCAGGTTGAGTCTGGTACGGTGAAAGATGAAACCTGGTTCCGTGTACTGGTCGGCCCGTTCAGCAACCGCGAACAACTGACCATTGCCCAGAAACAACTGGCAGGCAGCGGCTTCAGCAATTTGTTGTTACAACAACGTCAGGGTAAATAAATCCGGGCACGACACAGTCTTTGTGGGAGTCAGGCTTGCCTGCGAATGGCCTGACGCGGTGTATTTGTAACACCGCGGTGAATCATTCGCAGGCAAGCCTGGCTCCCACAGGTTAGCGATCAAAGCCCAGACACCATTCATCCCCCACGGTTGAAATGCTCATCCCCACCCCCATATGAGTTTCCACTAGGGCATTTTCGCCCCGCTGCGTGGAGACTCTCCCTTGACCACCATCGTTTCAGTGCGCCGTAACGGCAAAGTCGTCATGGCCGGTGACGGCCAGGTTTCCCTCGGCAATACCGTCATGAAAGGCAACGCGAAAAAAGTGCGCCGCCTGTATCACGGCGAAGTGATTGCCGGTTTTGCTGGCGCCACCGCTGACGCCTTCACCCTGTTCGAGCGTTTCGAAGGCCAGCTTGAGAAACACCAGGGCCATTTGGTTCGCGCCGCCGTTGAATTGGCAAAAGAATGGCGCACCGACCGCTCCCTCAGCCGCCTTGAAGCCATGCTTGCGGTTGCCAACAAAGACGCGTCACTGATCATCACCGGTAACGGCGACGTCGTTGAGCCCGAAGATGGCCTGATTGCCATGGGTTCAGGCGGCGCCTACGCTCAAGCGGCGGCCCGCGCTTTGCTGATGAAGACCGAACTGTCTGCACGCGAGATCGCCGAAACCGCACTGGGCATTGCTGCCGACATCTGCGTATTCACCAACCACAACATCACCATTGAGGAGCAGGACCTCGCCGAATAAACCGTTCCCCAGGCCGCGCCCATGCGCGGCTGTGAACGCTTTCTTCAGCTAGAGGACCGCCACTATCATGTCTATGACTCCCCGCGAAATTGTCCACGAACTCAATCGCCATATCATTGGTCAAGACGATGCCAAGCGCGCCGTCGCTATCGCATTGCGTAACCGCTGGCGCCGCATGCAGTTGCCAGAAGAGCTGCGCGTTGAAGTGACGCCCAAGAACATTTTGATGATCGGTCCTACCGGTGTCGGTAAAACCGAGATTGCCCGCCGTCTGGCGAAGCTGGCCAATGCACCGTTCATCAAGGTCGAAGCCACCAAGTTCACCGAAGTGGGTTATGTCGGTCGTGATGTCGAGTCGATCATTCGTGACCTGGCCGACGCGGCAATCAAACTGCTGCGGGAGCAGGAAATGGCCAAGGTTCAGCACCGTGCCGAGGACGCTGCCGAAGACCGCATTCTTGATGCCCTGCTGCCGCCTGCACGCGTAGGCTTCAACGAAGATGCTGCGCCAGCCTCTGACTCGAATACTCGCCAGCTGTTTCGCAAACGCCTGCGTGAAGGTCAGCTGGATGACAAAGAGATTGATATCGAAGTCTCCGAATCCGTCGGCGTCGATATCTCCGCGCCACCTGGCATGGAAGAGATGACCAACCAGCTGCAAAGCCTGTTTGCCAACATGGGCAAAGGCAAAAAGAAAAGCCGCAAGCTTAAGGTTAAAGACGCGCTGAAACTGGTCCGTGATGAAGAAGCCGGACGCCTGGTCAACGAAGAAGAGCTCAAGGCCAAGGCGCTGGAAGCCGTAGAACAGCACGGTATTGTGTTCATCGATGAGATCGACAAGGTCGCCAAGCGCGGCAATACCGGCGGCGTCGACGTATCCCGTGAAGGCGTGCAACGTGACCTGCTGCCACTGATTGAAGGCTGCACCGTGAACACCAAGCTGGGCATGGTCAAGACCGACCACATCCTGTTCATCGCCTCGGGCGCGTTCCACCTGAGCAAGCCGAGCGACCTGGTGCCAGAGTTGCAAGGCCGTCTGCCGATCCGCGTTGAACTCAAAGCCCTGACGCCTCAGGACTTCGAGCGCATTCTTAGCGAACCGCACGCGTCACTGACCGAGCAGTACCGCGAGCTGCTGAAAACCGAAGGCCTGAGCATCGAGTTCTTGCCCGACGGCATCAAGCGCATCGCCGAAATCGCCTGGCAGGTCAACGAAAAAACCGAGAACATCGGCGCACGACGCTTGCACACATTGCTCGAACGTCTACTCGAAGAAGTGTCGTTCAGTGCCGGTGACTTGGCATTGGCCCAAGGTACCGAGACCATCCGTATCGACGCCGAGTACGTTAACAGTCATTTGGGCGAACTGGCCAAAGACGAAGATCTGTCGCGGTATATCCTTTAAGCGGCAAGCTTTAAGCGGCAAGCGGCAAGCGGCAAGTGAGTTACGATCCGCTTGCAGCTTGCAGCTTGCAGCTTTAGGCTTCCTCCCATGACCACACTTCCTATTGCTATCAATCTCCACAAAGCCTCGAAAACCTTGACGCTGAAATATTCGGCTGATGAGGAGTACCACCTGCCGGCCGAGTTTTTGCGGGTGCATTCGCCGTCGGCTGAAGTTCAGGGGCATGGCCATCCGATTCTGCAATTCGGCAAGCTGGGTGTCGGCTTGAGCAAAATCGAACCCGCTGGAAAGTACGCACTAAAATTGACCTTCGACGATGGTCATGACAGCGGACTGTTCACTTGGGAGTATCTGTACCAATTGGCGCAACGCCAGGAACAGCTATGGGACGATTATCTTGCTGAGCTAAAAACGGCCGGCAAAACCCGCGACCCCTCAGAGCAAATCATCAAGCTGATGCTCTAAATCAACCCTCTGCTCTTTTAGGGCGAGCATTCTAATTCTGTTTGTTCCAATGCTCGCCGCACAGGCCAACGAATGGCCTGCTTGCGATTTTTTGAAATCTCGGGTAACCAATGAGTCTGGCAAGTTCCCTGCATTTAAATCGTGCAGAACCAGTCAGTGCAAACACGTAACGAATGAAGTCTCGCCGCCGCTTGTCGTTACACCATGCCGGCTGGGAACGTTAGGTTAAGCCATCATCGATCACCCGAGCAGCAGTACTGAGATGTACCTGTGTTGTGCTTTCACAGGGAGGTTCAGTACTCGTCTCAGGACAATGGAGCGTCATAGATGAGTAGCAACAATAACGATGACCTGCAGCGCCAAGCTTCTGAAAGCACGTTGAATTTGAACCCGGTTGTGGGGCTACGACGTAAAGATCTGCTGACTACCGCACGCATGGTTCTGCGCCAAGCCCTCAAGCAACCCTTCCACAGCGTCAAGCACGTCGCCCATTTCGGGGTCGAACTGAAGAACGTTTTGCTCGGCAAATCCAGCCTGGTGCCCGCAAGCGACGACCGTCGTTTTGCCGACCCCGCCTGGAGTCAAAACCCACTTTATCGGCGTTATCTCCAGACCTATCTAGCATGGCGTAAAGAGCTGCATGACTGGATTGGCGACAGCAACCTATCGCCACAAGACATCAGCCGCGGTCATTTTGTGATCAACCTCATGACCGAAGCCATGTCGCCCACCAACACAGCCGCCAACCCGGCCGCGGTTAAACGCTTCTTCGAAACCGGTGGTAAAAGTGTCCTCGATGGCCTGTCACATCTGGCCAAAGATCTGGTACACAACGGCGGCATGCCAAGCCAGGTGAACATGGATGCGTTCGAGGTCGGCAAGAGCCTGGGCACAACAGAAGGTTCGGTGATTTTCCGCAACGATGTGCTGGAGCTGATTCAATACAAGCCCACCACTGAACAGGTGCTTGAGCGACCGTTACTGGTGGTTCCACCACAGATCAACAAATTTTATGTCTTCGACCTGAGTCCTGAAAAAAGTCTCGCACGCTTTTGCCTGCGCGGCGGCGTGCAGACTTTCATTGTCAGTTGGCGTAACCCGACCAAAGCGCAGCGCGAATGGGGCCTTTCGACCTATATCGATGCGCTCAAGGAAGCTGTGGACGTGGTCATCGCCGTCACCGGCAGCAAAGACATCAACATGCTCGGTGCGTGCTCAGGCGGCATTACCTGCACTGCGCTGCTGGGCCATTACGCAGCGCTGGGCGAACAGAAGGTTCATGCGCTGACCTTGCTGGTCAGCGTGCTCGACACCACGATGGATAACGACGTTGCGCTGTTCGTGGACGAGAAAACCCTCGAGTCGGCCAAGCGTCATTCCTATCAGGCCGGCGTATTGGAAGGCCGCGACCTGGCGAAGATTTTTGCCTGGATGCGCCCTAACGATTTGATCTGGAATTACTGGGTCAATAATTACCTGCTGGGTAACGAGCCACCGGTGTTCGATATCCTGTTCTGGAACAATGACACCACGCGACTACCCGCTGCGTTCCACGGCGACCTGATTGAAATGTTCAAGAGCAATCCGTTAATTCGCTCGAATGCCCTGGAAGTCAGCGGCACACCCATCGACCTGAAGCAGATTACCAGTGATGTGTATTGCCTTGCCGGCACCAACGACCACATCACGCCATGGGGCTCGTGCTACAAATCAGCCCGTCTGTTCGGTGGCAAGACGCAATTCGTGCTCTCCAGCAGTGGCCATATCCAAAGTATTCTGAACCCGCCGGGCAACCCGAAGTCCCGCTACATGACCAACCCGGAACTGCCGGTTGATGCCAAAGAATGGCAAGAGAACGGAACCAAGCACACCGACTCCTGGTGGTTGCACTGGCAAGTCTGGTTAGCTGATCGTTCTGGCAAGTTGAAGAAAGCGCCGACCAGTCTCGGTAATAAAACTTATACAGCCGGCGAAGCATCGCCGGGCACTTACGTACACGAACGTTAGACAACAAAAAGGAAGCTGGCTCAGCCTGCCTTCAGTGCGCGACCACGTGACGAGTAACACGAGAGGTTTTTACCTCGACCTAGTCTGGCAAAGCAAAGGACTGCTTTGTCAGCGGTATCAACCATAGGGTTTTCGCGCATGCCGCAACCGTTTGTTTTCCGCACCGTCGATCTGGATGGACATACCATCCGCACGGCCGTGCGCCCAGGCAAGAAACACATGACGCCGTTGCTGATTTTCAACGGCATTGGCGCCAACCTTGAGTTGGTGTTTCCGTTTGTCGACGCCCTTGATCCCGATCTCGAAGTGATCGCATTCGATGTGCCTGGGGTGGGTGGATCGTCCACGCCCAACCGGCCATTTCGCTTTCCCGGCCTGGCCAAGCTGACAGCGAGGATGCTCGATTACCTCGACTACGGCCAAGTCAATGTGATCGGCGTGTCCTGGGGTGGCGCGTTGGCGCAGCAGTTCGCGTACGACTACCCGGAACGCTGCAAAAAACTGGTGCTGGCCGCGACTGCGGCGGGCATGGTGATGGTGCCGGGTAAACCGCGAGTACTGTGGTTGATGGCGAGCCCACGGCGCTACATCCAGCCGTCGCACGTGATTCGAATCGCGCCGGAGATTTACGGCGGTTCATTCCGACGCAATCCTAAACTGGCGGCAAGCCACGCCGCCAAGGTGCGTTCGTCCGGAAAGCTGGGTTACTACTGGCAGTTGTTCGCTGGAGTGGGTTGGACCAGTATTCATTGGCTGCACAAAATCCATCAGCCCACTTTGGTGCTGGCGGGCGACGACGATCCGCTCATTCCGTTGGTAAATATGCGTCTATTGGCTTGGCGGATACCCAATGCCCAGCTACACATAATCGACGACGGTCATTTATTTTTGATTACCCGCGCCGAAGCAGTGGCGCCGATCATCATGAAATTCCTCGAAGAAGAACGCCAACGCGCGGTCATGCACCCGCAGCCTTTGCCACTGGCGCGATAACAGATTCGGCTTTGCGCTCGCCTGTCACGGAAATAGCACCACAGGAGAAATCGCTTCATTGACTGCGCCCGAGCCGGAGTGCTCAACGGTGCAGAATCGCAAGCCAGTGCGCTGGTGCAATGCCGTTTACCCTTCGGTATTGCGCATACCCAGCATCTGTCTTGCGTCTGTTTGTATTGATGGCCTGACGAAGGAGTGTTGCCCCGATGCGAGACAAATTAACCGCGAGCACGGCGCCGACCCCGGCTACATTCATTAACGTACAAAGCGCTATCACCGGCTTACGCGGCAAAGACCTTTTTTCGACCTTGCGCAGCGTGGCCACCCAGAGCTTGCGCCACCCGATTCACAGCGCTCGCCACGCGTTGGCGTTGGGCGGCAAACTCGGCCGGGTGTTATTGGGTGATGCTCCTTACACGCCCAACCCCCATGACGCTCGATTCGCCGACCCGACGTGGCAGCAGAACCCTTTCTATCGACGCAGTTTGCAGGCGTACCTGAGCTGGCAGCATCAGGTCAAAAGCTGGATCGACGACAGCAGCCTGTCCAAGGATGATCGGGCCCGCGCGCACTTCATCTTTTCACTGCTGAACGATGCATTGGCGCCGTCCAACACCCTACTCAACCCGTCGGCAGTCAAAGAGCTGTTTAACACCGGTGGCAGCAGTGTGGTGAAAGGCATCAGCCACCTATTCGATGACCTGTTGCACAACAATGGTCTGCCCAGCCAGATCACCAAGGATGCGTTCGAGGTGGGCAGCACTGTCGCGACGACGTCGGGCGCGGTGGTGTTTCGCAACGAACTGCTGGAGGTAATCCAGTACAAATCGATGAGCGAAAAGCAGTACGCCAAACCGCTAGTGATCGTCCCGCCACAAATCAACAAGTACTACATTTTCGACCTCAGCCCAGCCAACAGCTTCGTTCAGTTCGCCCTGAAGAATGGTCTGCAAGTGTTCATGATCAGCTGGCGCAACCCGGACGTGCGTCACCGGGAATGGGGCTTATCCACTTATGTCGAGGCCCTGGAAGAAGCGGTGAATGTGGTTCGCGCCATCACTGCCAGCCGGGAAGTCAACTTAGTCGGCGCCTGCGCTGGCGGCCTGACCATGGCGGCGCTGCAAGGGCACTTACAAGCCAAGCGTCAGTTACGCCGAATCTCCAGCGCAACGTACCTGGTGAGCCTCATGGACAGCCAGCTCGAGAGCCCGGCCACTCTATTTATCGACGAGCAGACCCTGGAAGCCGCCAAGCGGCGCTCGTATCAGCAAGGGGTTCTCGATGGACGAGACATGGCAAAGATTTTTGCCTGGATGCGCCCCAACGATTTGATCTGGAGTTATTGGGTCAATAACTACCTGCTGGGCAAATCCCCCCCAGCGTTCGACATTCTCTATTGGAACAACGACAGCACGCGCCTACCCGCCGCACTCCACGGCGATCTGCTCGACTTTTTCAAACACAACCCACTCAGTCGCGCGGGTGGTCTGGAAGTGTGCGGCACGCCCATTGACCTGCAAAAAGTTACCGTAGACAGCTTCAGCGTGGGCGGCATCAACGACCACATTACGCCATGGGACGCGGTCTATCGTTCAACCCTGCTACTGGGTGGCGACCGTCGCTTTATCTTGTCCAACAGTGGGCACGTACAGAGCATCCTCAATCCACCGGGCAACCCTAAATCCAACTTTATCGATAACCCCAAACTCAGCAGCGACCCGCGCGCCTGGTTTTATGACGGCAAGAAGGTCGAGGGCAGTTGGTGGCCGCACTGGCTGGAGTGGATTCAACAACGCTCTGGCGAACAACGAGAAACGCTCATGGTGCTAGGCAATCAGAACTACCCGCCCATGGAAGCCGCGCCCGGAACCTACGTACGCGTGCGCTAACGACGCTTGGGCCGTACGGACGCGCCCGCTAAACTTTGTAGGAGCTGCCGAAGGCTGCGATCGCCCGAAGGGCGTCGTTTGCCCATCGCAGCCTTCGGCAGCTCCTACAGTTAAGCGCATCAAACCAAGATATTTTAAACAAGAAGACTGGATGAAAACCCGCGACCGTATCCTTGATTGTGCCCTGCACCTGTTCAACCAACAGGGCGAACCCAACGTCTCGACCCTAGGGATCGCCAATGAAATGGGGATCAGCCCTGGTAACCTCTATTACCACTTCCACGGCAAAGAACCCTTGGTGCTGGGCCTGTTCGAGCGCTTTCAAAGTGAGCTGTTACCCCTGCTCGATCCACCGGCCAACGCGCAATTGGCACCGGAAGATTACTGGTTATTCCTGCACCTGATCGTCGAGCATTTGTCGCACTACCGCTTCTTGTTTCAGGACCTGTCCAACCTCGCTGGCCGCTTGCCAAAACTCGCACGCGGCATTCGCAATTTGCTCAACGCACTCAAGCGCACATTGGCGTCGCTACTCGCGCAACTCAAAACCCAAGGACAGCTGACAAGCGACACCCAAGCGCTGGGGCAGTTATTGGAACAGATCAGCATGACCCTGCTGTTCTCGCTGGACTACCAACGGATTCTGGGGAAAGAGGGGCAAGTTCGGGTGGTGGTTTACCAGATCATGATGCTGGTGGCGCCGCATTTGATTGTGGGGTCGAGGGAGGCGGTTGAGGACGCGGCGAAGCGGTATTTGGAGCGGTAGCGCGCCGCATATCAGGCAAGAGACTGTAGGACCGAATTCATTCGGGAAGCGACCAGCGCGGTTTGTCGGTCTAATTGCGTCGCAGCCTTCCCGAATAAATTCGGTCCCACAGAAAAAACTGGGCAATGTGCGTCCAATAAAAAAAGCCCGACCTCACGGCCGGGCTTGGACAGTCCGTAAAAAATCAGGACTGGCTGGCTGGCGTCGACGTTGGGGTCGTTGCTGGCGCAGGGGTTGCTGCCGGAGCCGGTGTTGGGCTCGGGGCCGCAGTTGCAGCAGGTGTTGCCGGCTTAGCCACTGGCTTAGGTGTTGCCGCTTTAGGCGCCGCTGGTTTTTTAGCCGCTGCGGGTTTGGCCGCTGCTGCTGGTTTGGCCGCCGCTACTTTTGGCGCAGGCTTGGCTGCAGGTTTCGCTGCGGCTTTGGCTGCGACAGGTTTCGCGGCTGGCTTCGCTACTACAGGCTTGGCTGCTACCGGTTTGGCCGCTGCAGGTTTAGCTGCAGGCTTGGCCGCTGCGGTTTTCGCCGGCGCTTTCGTAGCGGGTTTAGCGACTGGTTTGGCTGCTGGTTTTACCGCGGCCTTAACCAATGGCTTCGCCGCCGTCTTAGCCGCAGGTTTTGCCGCCAGCGCTTTCGACGCAGGTGCCACCGAAGCGCCGGTCAGCTTTTCAATTTGCTTGGTCAGCAAATCAACCTTGCTGTGCAGCGCTTTAACTTCATTGCGGCTCGGCACACCGAGGCGCGAAATAGCGCTGTTCAGGCGTTTGTCGAACGCACCTTCAAGTTCGCTCCACTTGCCCAACGCAAGATCTTTGACATCGCCCACTCGGGACTTAGCCGTTTGAGCAGTTGCCTTGGCAGCGTCAACTTGTTTGTCGACACCGTTCTTGGTTTGCTTTTCAGCCTTCTCGCCATCCTTGACCAACGTTTCGAAAAGCTTACTTCCGTCATTGCTGATCTTGGAGTAAGCGCCTAAACCAGCCAGCCAGATTTGGCGGGAGTATTTCTCAACCTCGCCAATCCACGAGCTGCCTTCTTTTTCAATTTTCTTTTTGCCAGCCATCCCGCTCTCCTTATTGTTTACGCGCGACACGTTCAAGCAATGTCGTCAGCCCATCGAGCTTAGCAGACAGTGTCTCAACATCATGTTTAGACGCAATTCCGAAGCGATTCAAGGCGCGTGATACGCGGCGGTCAAAAGCACTCTCTACTTTTTCGAATTGCACTTCGAGTTTGCCCTTAATTCCTTTCACTTCGCGCTTGACGTCGTCGATCTCGCTATTGGCAGCTTCAAGTTTTTTGTCGACAACTTTTTTGCCTTCGCGCTCGACACCTTCACCGGTCTTGATCAGTTCTTTGACGTATTCCGCGCCTTCAGAGCCGGCCTTGGCATAGGCACCCAGGCCAGCCAGCCAGATCTTGCGGGCATACAGTTTCACTTCAGAAAGGGCTGTCGCTTGCTCGGCTTCAACTTTCTTTTTCAAGGTTACTTTGGCCATGGTGCACCTCACGCTCAAAAGGTTGGAGGAACTGCCCAAGGGGTGTATGGGCATGGGGCCAAAGTAATCAGAAAAATTAGAATGCTCACCCTAGGTTGATGCAGAAAGATATTCGCTGCGGCTGCCGGCCTCTTCGCGAATGAATTTGCTCCTACAGGGGGACAGGTAATCTCTGTGGGACCGAATTCATTCGGGAAGCGGGCGACGTGGTGCGGCTCACACCAACGCTTTATCCAGCGCTTTTTCGATTTCGCTCTTGATGGTGCCGCTGAACGCTGACATCAGGAAGCCAACCTCAACCTCCACTTTGATCAGCGCATCAGACACGCTCACGGTACCACTGACGCCGGAGCCAGCCAGTTTGACGGTGTCGCCAGACCACTTGGGCTCAAGCGAATATTTCTCGGCCAATTTCTGTACCAGTGTTTCAGCTTTCTGTTTTGCTGCGTCACGACCCAGGTCGTGGGCACGTTCAACGTTTATCCGGGCCATCGAGGGGCTCCTGTATCCATAGGTTCTGCCAGCACTCAATCGACGTCCGATGCGTCAATCGGTCCCGGCACGTCACTATACTTACATTAAGCCTTGCCAAGACAAAGCCAGCCACCGGGATTAGAATGACCGGCATTCTCTTCCGGTGACAGCGACATGAATGATCAGCGCAAAGGCAGCGATGCCGAACCCACCACTCACTTCGGCTTTAAAAACGTGCCGGAAAGCCAGAAAGCCGAGAAGGTTGCTGAGGTTTTCCACTCCGTAGCAGCCAAGTACGACTTGATGAACGACTTGCTGTCCGGTGGCATGCACCGCCTGTGGAAACGCTTTGCTATCGAGTTGTCGGGCGTACGCACCGGCAACCGGGTATTGGACATTGCAGGCGGCACAGGCGACTTGACGAAAAAATTCTCGCACCTGGTCGGACCGACCGGCGAAGTGGTGCTGGCCGACATCAATGCCTCGATGCTCAAGGTTGGTCGTGACCGTCTGCTGGACTTGGGTGTGGCCGGCAACGTCAAGTTCGTCCAGGCCGATGCAGAAAAACTGCCCTTCCCGGACAACTATTTTGACTGCGTGACCATTGCCTTCGGCTTACGCAACGTGACCCATAAAGAAGACGCGCTGAAGTCGATGCTGCGTGTACTCAAGCCAGGCGGCCGTTTGTTGGTGCTGGAATTTTCCAAACCAACCAACAAGCTCATGTCCAAGGCCTACGACGCTTACTCGTTCGCGTTCATGCCGCTAATGGGCAAATTGATCACCAACGATTCGGAAAGCTACCGCTACCTGGCGGAGTCGATCCGCATGCACCCGAATCAGGAAACCCTGAAATCGATGATGGTAGAGGCCGGTTTCGACCGCGTGACCTACCACAACATGACCGCAGGCATCGTTGCCCTGCATCGCGGCATCAAACCCTGATGCTGTTCAGCGGCTTGCTCGCCAGCGTCGAGCACGGCATCAACCGCGTGCTGCGCATGGACAGCACCGCGTTGCCACGTCTGGAGCGCCTGACGGGCAAGGTGATTGTTGTCGATTGCCGCAACCCGGCGCTGCGGCTGTTCATTTTACCCAGCGATGACGGCTTGCTGTTGGCCGCCCATTGGGAAGCTGAAGCCGATTGCACGTTGCGTGCGCCTGCGTCTAGCTTGCTGCGCCTGGCGTTGAGTCAGGATAAAACCGCCGTACTGCATGGCCCCGACGTTGAGCTGGAAGGCGACAGTGCAGTGTTGCTGGAACTGGTGGGCGTGCTGCAAGACCTTGAGCTGGATTGGGAGTACGAACTCTCGCGCTGGCTCGGCCCTGTCGCCAGTCCGCTGCTCGGCGGTCATCTGCGTAACAGTGCGCGCTGGACCAGCGACAGTGTGGCCAACTTGACACGCAATCTCGCCGACTACCTCAGCGAGGAGTCGCGTACGTTGGTCGGTAAGCACGAAGCTGAAGCCCGGTTTGCGGAAATAGACCAGACCAAGCAAGACCTTGAACGTCTCGAGGCGCGTTTCGAGCGCCTTACCCTTTCCCTCAAACCCAGCGATAACGCATGAAGCTGCTTGCCGTCCGCCGTTTGTTTCGCATCCAGCGCGTGGTCATCCGCTACCGTCTTGATGACCTGCTTTTTGCCCTGCCGTTGCCGTGGTGGATGCTCGCCCTGCGCTATGTCATGCCGTGGCGCTGGTTCCCGCGTAAAACCCTGGACCTGAGCCGAGGCGCACGCTTGCGTCTGGCGCTGCAAGATCTCGGGCCGATCTTCATCAAGTTTGGCCAACTGCTATCGACCCGCCGCGATCTGCTACCCGAAGACATCGCCGACGAGCTGATGCTTTTGCAGGATCGCGTGCCGCCCTTTGATTCGCAGTTGGCCATCGACCTGATCGAGCAACAGCTTGGCGCGAAAATCAGCGCCGTGTTCAGCCGCTTCGATGTCGCACCGCTGGCCTCGGCCTCGGTAGCGCAAGTACACGCCGCGCAGCTTAAAACTGGCGAAGAGGTGGTGGTCAAGGTCGTGCGTCCGGGTCTTAGACCGATCATCGGCCAAGACTTGGCGTGGCTGTTCATTTTGGCGCGAATCGCTGAGCGGCTGTCGGCTGACGCGCGCTTGCTGCACCCGGTGGACGTGGTCAGCGACTACGAAAAAACCATCTACGACGAACTCGATTTATTGCGTGAGGCGGCCAACTCCAGCCAGCTCCGACGCAACTTCGAAGGCTCGCAGCTGCTGTATGTGCCGCAAGTCTATTGGGACTGGTGCCGCCCGAAAGTGCTCGTGATGGAGCGTATTTACGGGATTCAGGTCACCGACTTGGCGACCTTGGCCGATCAACGCACTGACATGAAATTGCTGGCTGAGCGTGGGGTAGAGATTTTCTTCACCCAAGTGTTTCGCGACAGCTTCTTCCACGCAGACATGCACCCCGGCAATATTTTTGTCAGCACCGTCAATCCGTGGAGCCCGCAGTACATTGCCATCGACTGCGGCATCGTCGGCAGCCTGACCCCGGAAGACCAGGACTACCTGGCGCGTAACCTTTTCGCCTTTTTCAAGCGCGATTACCGACGCGTGGCGCAGTTGCACATCGATTCTGGCTGGGTACCGGCGGAAACCAAACTCAACGAATTCGAAGCGGCAATCCGCACCGTGTGCGAGCCGATTTTCGAGAAGCCGCTCAAGGATATTTCCTTTGGTCAGGTGCTGATGCGTCTGTTCCAGACCGCGCGTCGCTTCAATATGGAAGTTCAGCCGCAACTGGTGCTGCTGCAGAAAACCCTGCTCAACATCGAGGGTTTAGGCCGTCAGCTGTACCCGGACCTGGATTTATGGAGCACCGCACAGCCGTTCCTGGAGCGCTGGATGCGCGAGCGCGTCAGCCCGAAAACCTTGTTGCATAACCTGCAGTCGCAGGTCGAGCAGATCCCGCACTTGGCCGGCATGACCCGCGACCTGCTGGAACGCATGTCCCAGTCCGATGCCTACCACCCGCCTGCACCACGACGTGAACGGCAAGCAAACGGTGGTGATGGCTGGGCGTTGCGGCTGATTGGCGCGGTGTTGCTGGCCGGTGGTGCAGTGATGGCATCGACTCTGGCGGGCGGCGGTACCGCGTTGATCGCCCTCGCTGCCTGGCCTGCGTGGATCATGCTGGCGGCCGGTGTATATCTGGTGGTGCGTCGATAGTCCGCAACTGGCACACTATTTAACCCGCCAGGCCGATGAGCTTGGCTGCCGGAGTCGATAATGAAAGACTGGCTAGACGAGATTAAGTGGGACAGCGACGGCCTGGTGCCGGCCATTGCCCAGGATTATAAAACCGGCCGTGTACTGATGATGGCCTGGATGAACCGTGAAGCGCTGAGCTTGACCGCCACCGAGAACCGAGCCATTTACTGGTCGCGTTCCCGTAGCAAACTCTGGCGTAAAG
>NZ_JAMFRV010000625.1 GCF_026224925.1 Pseudomonas sp.
GACTGACCTCATCAGACAACTGCTCGCTGGATTCGAATCGTTTGGCACTGCGGGCGAGTGTTTTGTGATTCTTTACCAGCACCAGTTCGTTAAACGTGTCGAAGGTGCCGGATTGGTCATCCCGGGCATACAGATGGATCGCGCCGCCGGTGCCCCCTAGTTCTTCCCAGTTGTGAATCTCACCGGAAAAAATACGCGCCAGTTGTTCGGTATTCAGCTGACGCAAAGGGTTAACCGGGTGCAGGATGACCGCTACACCATCGATGGCGATGACTTGCTCGGCTTTCGGACTTTTCAGATCGCCCAGCGCCGCCAAGTCTGTCAGCTCGCTGTCTTTGATGCGTCGAGAAGAGGCTGCAAGGTCTGTCGTCCCGGCCTTTAGCGCGCTAAAGCCGGTGCCCGAGCCGTGGGCTGCGACCTCGATAAAAACCCGGTGTCCATCAGCCGTTTTGCCGACGACGCGCTGTTCATTCTCATGAGCCCCTGACTCGATGCGCACGTCCTCAAAGCCTTGCGTCTGCAAAAGCCCCACGACTAATGCAGGGCCCAGCGAGGCGCCAATGGTATTCGAGCCTTGAATGCGCAGGGCCGCTACGCCTTCGGCGGGCATAGGCAATGCAGCGAAAGTCAGGCTCGGCAGGGCGTTGCACAACAGCCCGAAAAATAACCCGGCAACGTGATGACGTGTTTGACCGGCAAACAGAGCGCGCAGCATGTGCGGCACCTTATATAAGCAGAAAGTGCCGGGAGATTAAGTCAGGATGATTGCTGAAATATGACAGGCAGCTGAAAGCCGTGAAATCTCACTCAGATGCCTAGCTCAACTCCAACCAGATTGGGGCGTGATCAGACGGTTTTTCCATGGCACGCAGGTCGTAGTCGACCCCTGCAGCTTTGATCCGTGGCTGCAACCCATGGGAAGTCATGATCAAGTCGATGCGCAGACCGCGTTTCGGCTCGTCCTCAAAACCCCGGCTGCGGTAATCAAACCAGCTGAAACGGTCGATCACGTCCGGGTTCAGATGGCGAAAGCTGTCCACCAACCCCCAGTTTTTCAAACGAGCCAACCATTCCCGCTCTTCGGGAAGGAAGCTGCATTTTCCAGTTTTCAGCCAGCGCTTCGCATTATCTGCACCAATACCGATGTCGCTGTCTTCTGGGGAAATATTGATATCGCCCATGACCACTACCGGCTGATGGTTCTGGAACTGGCTCTCCAACAGCAACTGCAGATCATTGTAGAAGCGTGCCTTGGCTGGAAACTTGGTGGGGTGATCTCGGCTTTCGCCTTGTGGGAAATAGCCGTTCATGATGGTCACTGGCTCGCCGTTAGCATCCGCGAACGTCCCCCAGATGAAGCGCTTCTGGGACTCGTCATCATCGGTGTGGAAGCCTTTGTGCAGGGTTAACGGCGCTTGGCGCGACAGCAGTGCAACGCCGTAATGGCCCTTCTGGCCATGGAAATGTACGTGGTAGCCCAAGGCCTCGATCTCGGCGTGGGGAAACTGCTCGTCAGATACTTTGGTTTCCTGCAGGCCAATAACGTCTGGCTGATGTTTATCAATCAGCGCCGCCAACTGATGAGGCCTGGCGCGGAGGCCATTGATATTGAATGAGACGATTTTCATGGGCGGCTATCCTGGCAGAACAAAAAAGCGATGCTAGCTGACCTGTAGGCTCTCGGCCAGCGTGGCGGTTTTAACAATCGACTGCTAGGGTCCGATATGAGGGCGAAAGGTTACGGAACTGTGCGCCATGTTGCTCACTCGAAGCTTTCGCACCAGAAACGCTGCCGGTCGAGTAGCGCTGTATCTACGGGGTCTACCGAATGCCTGACACATTAACTGCCGTGGCCGAAGTCCGCTTGTTGGACAGCGGTTATTCACGTGAGGCGCGTTCGCTGCTTTATCACGCCTATCGCCATGAGCCGAGTTTTGGCTATCTGTTCGAATCGGAACGGCCAGGTTATGAGCATCGGGTCCGGGCCACGGTGCGAGAGCTGGTCAAACAACATTTTTTTCAGGAATTGCCGGCGCTCGGATTGTTCATCGACGACCGAATGATCGGTATTGCTTTGATTGCGCCGCCGCAAAGGCGTTTGGGTATTACTGAGAGCTGGGCATGGCGCCTGCGCATGGTGCTCAGCACCGGTTTTCGATGTACTCAACGTTATCTGGCGTACCACCAAGCGGTGCTGGCTTGTTTGCCAACGGATGCGGTTCATGTACTGCCGCTACTGGGCATTCACCCACAGTTTCAGGGTCAACATTTCGGCGAGCAGTTGCTTGAGGCACTGCATCAATGGTGCGCAGAGGATGAAACGTCGGAAGGGATCGTTCTCGATACCGGAAATCACCGCTATTTAGAGTTCTATAAGCGACAAGGCTATGAGGAAATAGGAGAGGTCGCTGTAGGACCAATCCGAGAGCATGTGTTTTTCCACCCTAATCCACAGGTATTGCTCAAAGCCCGGGCGTAACAGCTTGAAACTTCTGGGGTCTAGCGCGTTCTAGTGGCATCCGCAGCTCGTGTTAGCATCCGCGCCTATGA
>NZ_JAMFRV010000626.1 GCF_026224925.1 Pseudomonas sp.
GACCTATGATTTCAGTAACAAAGTAGCGCTCGTAACAGGCGCCAGCCAAGGCCTTGGCTTTGCAACCGCTAAGGCTTTTGCCGAAAGCGGCGCCTCAGTCGTTTTGTCGGACGTTAACGAGGCGTCCCTCGACATTGCTACCAAACAGCTACAGGCCGCAGGGTACAAAGCGATATCAGTCGTGTGTGACGTCACGATTGAGGCCCAGGCCAAAGCGCTTGTTGAGCGCACGGTGGCAGAGTTCGGTCGACTCGACATGGCCTTCAACAATGCGGGTATCAGCGGCCCAACGGGCCCCATTACTGAAGAAACCGAAGGCCAGTTCGACAGCGTGAATGACGTCAATCTTAAAGGCGTCTGGACGTGCATGAAGCACGAACTGATCCAGATGGAAAAGCAGGGTGAAGGCGCGATAGTTAATTGCTCGTCGCTGGGCGGTATCGTAGGCTTGCCAGGGCGCGCTGCCTACCACGGTACAAAGCATGGGGTGTTGGGGCTTACGAAGTGTGCCGCACTTGACTACGCCACAAAGAACATTCGCGTCAACGCGGTCTGCCCCGGCACATTCGACACCCCGATGATTGCTGATATCAACCCTGACTCGATGCGGGAATTTATGCGAATGCAGCCAAACGGCCGGATGGGTCGCCCAGAGGAGCTGGCGGCGGCAGTTCTATGGCTGTGTAGCTCCGGTGCAAGCTTCGTTCTTGGCGCAGCGCTTTCAGTGGATGGTGGTTTTACCACACAGTGATCAACCGCCTAGCTGGCTAGGAGCTGCGGGCCGGGTAAAAAATTCAGATCTGCTGTTTTTCCAACTGTTGGCAAATTTCAAGTAGCACCGCCGACGTTCAAAACGTGCATGCGGGCTTTTTGTTTCTGCTCTACCGCCTCCCTGCCTGCTCATACACCGAGCTTCGCTCGCGATTACCGACGGCCAGCACCTGGATGACAATCCGCTCATCCTCTACGCGATATACCAGTCGATAGCCGACGCCGCGCGAGACGTATTGTAGCGTCGAGCTTTCGGAGTTCCTTCAGAGCCTTTGAGTCCCATTCAACCCCGTACTCAACGACCATTGGCGATGTCTGCCTCGGCCTCACCAATGAGATCGTCGAGAGATGCCCGAACAAGCGTGAAGAACGCCGCCTTCAGCTAAGTACATCAGGTGGGATAGCCCTACCCTGACCTAGGTTTCGAATAAGCAAACACACAATCGGAAGGCGCCGTGACGGCATCAACTCTGCGGCGTGCAATGGAGTGAACGATGGCGACTTCCGCACAAAATACTCCGCCACAACCGATCCAACACCCAGGACTGATTGTCTCGACGATCAGCCTGATGCTGCGCATCATTGGTTTGCTGCTGTTCTGGGGCGACCAAGGTAAGGGTTTCTGGAGCGGGATCAATCAGGTGTATGTGAGCATTGCGCAGTAATACTTGGAGCAACAGTAGCGATCGTAGCGACGACGTTCAAAAAATATCTCTAAGTGCTCAGTTAAGCGTATTCCTTTAACTCTTTGGCTCAGTGGCAGTCCACTGGAAATTGGCGCGTTCGATTTGCCAGGTGGCATCGGCGGCGGTCTGCACGGGGTGGCAGGGCTCAGTGTTGCGAGGCAGCCCTTGAATCTCCAGACGCCCAATTACAGGAGGCTTTCGCGCTTCTACGGCGCGCATAAGATGACTACTAAGCCCAAAGCCAAGCTGTTCAGTCTCAAGCGTCAAGGGTAATCCTGATGCATAATTAAATGATAATTTTTAATTAAATATATGTATTTATATGCAAATATTTAATAATTAGCTTAGACCTAATCGGTATTTCCAAATCACTGCTTAGATCTTTAAGGTACCCCTACCGACCGCTCAGCCTGGGTCGGTCCAACGGCCCAGTGCCGTTCTGGCTGATCGAGACGAGCACACGCCGCTCACGCCCTTACTCATTCCGCGTCATAACGCCCAAGCGGCGCACGGAGCTTTATCGGCCCGCTGCTGCCTGGTGTGTGCGAACAATTAAAATAAACGGCCCCTTCATGCGTGCAACTTCCTGCTTTGTGCCTGGCAAGGCTCGCCAGCGCCTGCCTTTTTTCGCCCCGTGCCTGTTGGCGCTGGCGTTACCGTCGAGCTTCACCTGGGCGGACGACGACGCCCCCGGCAACGAGAAGCGCCTCGATACGGTGACAGTGGTGACAACCGGTAATCGCGGTAGCCAACGAACGGTTGCCGACAGCCCGGCGCCCATCGACGTGATCAGCGGCGAGCAACTGACCAAGACCGGCAAGACCAACCTCAAGGACATCCTCGGCAGCCTGATCCCGTCGCTCAACTTCCCCTCGCGCAATATCGGCGGCAGTTCCTGGCTGGTGCCAGGCTTCACCATGCGCGGCTTGAACGGCGACGAAGCGCTGGTGCTGGTCAACGGCAAGCGCCGGCACAACACGGCGGTCATGAACAACCAGGCGCGCATCGCCAACGGCGGTAGCCCGGTCGACCTCGACCAGATTCCGGTGTCGCTGATCGACCACATCGAAGTGCTGCGTGACGGTGCCTCGGCGCAGTACGGTTCGGATGCGATTGCCGGGGTGATCAACATCATCCTCAAGACCAAGGACAACGGCGGGACGTCGGACACGACCACCGGGCAGACCTATTCCGGTGACGGCTTCGTGGTTAACCAGCAGACCAACTACGGTGTGGCGTTACCCAACGATGGCTTTCTCAACTTTTCCATCGATGCCAAGAAAAGCGAGCGTACTTACCGCAATGAGGTGGCGACCTCGCGGCTTTACCCGCTGATCAATGGCCAGCCCGATCCGCGCGAAGCCACCGCCAACCGGCATTTCTACGGCAAGTACTATGGCAACCCCGACGAGCGCACCGTCGACACCGGCTACAACCTGGAACTGCCGCTGCCCAATGACCTGACGTTCTATTCCTTCTCGACATTCAGCTACAAAGAGGCTGCGTCCTATACCGGCAGCGTGCTGCCGAACAGCGTGCGCAACATCGAATCGGTGTACCCCAACGGCTTCCTCGGCGAGCGCGGTTTCTATGAGCGTGACTACCAGGTAGCGGCCGGGCTGAAGGGGCAACTGCCCTTTACCGGTTGGGAAAACTGGTCGTGGGATGCCAGCTCGACATTCGGCGAGGACCACGCTTCATTGAATGGCCTGACCGGCCTGGCAGCGTCTTTCGGGCCGACCAGCCCGACCTCCTTCCACCTGGCCACACAAACCTTCAACCAGTGGACCAACAACCTCGACCTCAGCCGCCACTTCGACGTCGGGCTGCCCAAACCGCTGGACGTATCGTTGGGCGTCGAGCACCGCCGGGAAGACTTCAAGGTCCAGTCCGGTGATGCCGAAGCTTATCTGCTCGGGCCTTACACCACGCCGGCTGGCGTACACCCACCGGCAGGCGGCGGCATTTACAGCGCCTTGACCCCGGATGATGCGGGTGACATCTCGCGCAACAGTTACGCAGGTTATGTCGACCTCGGCACTAACCTCACTGAAAAGTGGTACACGGGCCTTGCCGGGCGCTTCGAACACTACGACGACGCGTCGGGCAACACTGCCATCGGCAAACTAACCACCCGCTATGAGCTGACCCCGGAGTGGGCCGTGCGCGGTACTTACAACACGGGCTTTCGCGCGCCGTCCCTCGCGCAGATCAACTACTCGACCACCGCCGCCACCGCGACGATCAACTCCGACGGCAGCTACAACCAGTTCTATACCAAGCTGCTACGACCGGACTCTGCCGAGGCGAGGGCGCTGGGCGCAGAACCGCTGAAGCCGGAAAAATCGCAGAACGTCAGCCTTGGCGTGGTTTACCAGCATGGACCGGACCTGCGTGTAACCCTCGACGCGTACCAGATCGTGGTCAAGGACCGCATCGTGCAGACCGGCCTGCTCACCGGCCCCGCGGTGTCCTCCGTGCTCCAGGCAGCAGGCCTGAACCCGGACCTCGCTGGTCAGTACTACACCAACGCAGTCGACACCCGCACCCGGGGTGTCGACCTAGTCAGCGAATATACCCAGCACCTGGACAACGGTTGGGGCAAGGTCGCCTGGAGTGCGGCCTACAGCTGGAACCGCACCACAATCCTCGATATCGCGGACACCCCGGCGCAGCTTTCATCCTTGGGTAACACGCTGTTCGACCGCCAGAAGCAGGCCGACCTGACCAAGGCCTTGCCTCGCGACCGTATTGCCTTTGGCGGCTTGTGGAACGTGGGCGACTACGACGTGAACCTGCGCTTGACCCGTTATGGCAGCTACACCGAAGTCAGCACCCTGCCGATCAACGACCGCACCTTCAGCCCGAAATGGATCACCGACCTGGAAGTGTCGAAGGCCCTGACCAAGTCGCTGAGCGTTGCGCTGGGCGCCAACAACCTGTTCGACAAATACCCCGACAAGATCGGCGTGGTCAGCCCCGACAACGGCGCTGGACAGTACGGCAGCTTCTCGCCGTTCGGCATCAACGGCGGCTTCTATTACACCAAGCTGTCGCTGCGCTTCTAACCCTTGACCCCTTATTTCCGACAAGGACACAAGCATGACCAAAAGACAGATCAAACTCGGCGCGGTACCGACAGGCACAGGGGGCCCAGGACACCATAATCTTTGGCGGGACCCGGCAATCCCCGGCGATGCCAGTGTCAGCATCGATTGGTACATCGCCGTCGCGAAGCAGGCCGAGGCCGCCAAGTTCGACCTGATATTCATCGTCGACAGCCAGTTCATCACCGCTGACTCGCCACCCCATTACCTGAATCGCCTCGAACCGCTGACGCTGCTGTCGGCACTGGCCGTGGTGACCCGAAACATAGGTTTGGTGGCGACGCTGACCACGTCCTACAACGACCCTTACAACGTGGCGCGGCGTTTCGCTTCCCTCGACCTGATCAGTAAGGGCCGCGCTGGCTGGAACGTCGTGACCAGCGGCGACGCCGGGACGGCGGGCAATTACGGCAAAGATGAGCACTACGACTATGACACCCGTTATGGCCGGGCCCTTGAGCACGTCCAGGTTGCTCAAGGTTTGTGGCATTCCTATGAGGACGATGCCTTCCCCCGTGACCGCGAGACCGGCGTATTCCTCGATGCGAGCAAGCTGCTGCCCTTGCATCACAAAGGCACGCACTTCTCGGTGGTCGGGCCGCTGAACATCCAGCGTTCGCCTCAAGGGCAACCGGTGATATTCCAGGCCGGCGATTCCGAGCAGGGCCGCGACCTCGGCGCAACCATCGGCGACGCAATCTTTACCCATGCGCCGACCCTCGAACGAGGCCAGGCGTTCTATAGGGATATCAAGGAGCGGGCCACAAAGCTGGGGCGTAACCCCGACGAAGTGCTCATCCTGCCGGGGGTGCAGATCTACGTAGGTGATACCGATGAACAAGCCCGGGCGGCGGAGCTGCACTATCACGAGGTCGATCACGGCTTCGACGAGGCGCTCGCGGAGTTCGGACGCTCTTTCGGCTGGCATGACTTTCGCCAATACGATCTGGATGCGCCTTTTCCGGTGGCCGCGCTTGAGTTCGCCAGGAACAGTTTCTTCACCCGTTCCAAGCAAATAACCGAATTCGCCGTGAGCAACGGCTATTCCTTACGGCAGACCGTAGAGTTTTACAGCAGCTTCAAGCCGGGGCCTTTTGTTGGCTCACCGGAGACCGTGGCCAACGAAATGATTCGCTGGTTTGAAGGACGGGCGCTGGATGGCTTCAATATCCATATTGGCCACCCGGAGCAGTTCAAGCGCTTCACTGAACAAGTGATCCCGATTCTTCAGGAACGCGGGCTGTTCCGGACCGAGTATGAAGCGAGCACCCTGCGCGGCAACCTGGGACTGCCTATTCCCTTGCATCAGGCCAAGCTTTATCGGGAGTGAGGCATGACGTCAAGGTCGCTGACTCAAGCTGGAGTCAGCGGCTTTCACGCATCGTCCGCCAAGGCCTCGCGCAGCAGGCGTTACCGAGGAGGATCGCCAGGCGTTGCTTGGGCACAAAAACGGCAGCATCACCAGTCATTACTCTGGCGCCGAACTAGGGCATTTGATTGAAGCTGCGAACATGGTATCAGCGACCGACTCACACGGGCCGGTGCTGACAATATTGAAGCGCAGACAAGCATGAAAAATCGAAGAGTCACGTAAATGACACGCACATGAAAAAGGCCAATGCTGAGAACATTGGCCTAAGTCATTGAAAAATATGGTCGGGACGGAGTGATTCGAACACTCGACCCCTAGCACCCCATAAAGGTAAATTATAATCCAACAGCATCCTACCGAATCCTAAATACCCTCCTAACCCCCTATAAACACTGCAAATTCTCCATATCGATATCCGATAGCATCCGATATCATCCGCTCAAAGCCCATCTCAATTCACTACCAATTCACTACCAAGGATACTAACCGTGGCCAATCTCACAGATAAGGCGATGAAGGCGAAGCCGGGCCACACTCACAAATGGATGAGTGAGGTAGCCATTTGGGGCCATGGCTCACTGCTGGCTCGAATCACCCCCGCAGGGGATCGCCTTTTCTATTTCCAATACTCAAGCGAAGCAGGCAAGCGATACGCCTTACCAATTGGCACCTATGGACCTGGGGACGATGCCGCGACCATGACGCTGTCGGACGCACGACAACGAGCGATGGAGTTAGCCAGCCTACACAAAACAGGCATCAAAAATATTCGTGAACACCTTGAGTCCGAAGAGGCGGCACGCGTTGCTACCCGCGATGCCAAACTGGCGCAGCTAGACGCTGAGAAGGCTGCTGCCGCATCTGACCTTGCCCGCCATGCTGCGCGCAAAAGCGTAACTGAACTGTTTGAACACTGGGCGAAAATCGACCTCATCAATCGTAAGGATGGTGGCGCTGAGGTGCGCCGAATGTTCGAAAAAGACGTGCTGCCCTTGATTGGCACCGTCGCAGTTGCAGACGTGAAAAAAGGACACATCACTGAAGTAACTGATGCAATGCTGTCTAGGGGTGTTAATCGCGCAGCAAAAATTGCCTTTTCTCTCGTGCGTCAAATGTTTCGGTTTGGGGTGGATCGGGACCTCATCGAGCACGATCCCAGTGCAGGTATTCGTAAAGCCAAAATTGGTGGAAGAGATGTAGAGCGTGATCGGGTCTTAAACGATGACGAGATACGTCTTCTCTACCAAAAAGCCCCACAGGCCGGTTTACTGATCACTACTGAAGCCGCCATCTGGATTGCACTCTCAAGCTGCTGTCGTATCGGTGAACTGATGAGCAGCAAGTGGGAGCACATCGACTTTGAGCAGAAAACCTGGCTAATTCCTGGCGAAAATAGCAAAAACGGTAAGCCACACGTGATCAGCCTTTCCGGGTTCCTGGCAGAGCAATTCAGGCGCGTCCAACAGATCAACGGTAAATCAACCTGGTGCTACCCCAACACAGATAATAGCGGTCCGGTTAGCTCTAAGACTGTGACAAAACAACTCGGCGACCGCCAACGTCAGCCCGAACAAGGAACCATGAGCCGGCGTAGCGCTAAAGCGCAGGCCCTTATACTGCCAGGTGGTAAATGGACACCCCACGATCTTCGCCGTACAGGTGCAACACTGATGACCGCCCTAGGCGTGCTACCCGAGGTGGCCGAGCGCTGCTTAAACCACACTGAAGACAACAAAATGAAGCGAATCTACCAGCGCCACAGCTACGCTGCCGAAATGGCCATGGCATGGAAACTACTTGGCGAGCGCTTGGAAGTGCTCACAACCGCCAATCTGAGATTAGACGCAACAGATTCTGACATCGTAAGCTGAGATAGCTGGTTGGCGCGGACACCTCGACAAACTACTGCCCCCACGCTCCAAGGTTACAACCATGGCTCATCACCCTGCCTATCTTGGTGGAGATGCTGCGTTCATGAAAGAAATAGGTAAGCAAGAAAACCTCACCTATAAGGAAATGCAACTGACCATTTTGACTGCCTGCCGAACTGACGAGGTACTGGAGCCACCTGGGATGAGATTGATTTGAAGAAGGGTGTTTGGAAGATTCCGCCGCAGCGGATGAGAGCAGCCAAGGAGCATCGTGTAACGCTGAGTAAATCGGCTGTAGATTTGCTCACTGGCTTGGTCCGGATCAGAGGCAATGCCCACATATTCCCAGGGGCGAGAGAAGGCAAACCTCTGTCCAATATGTAGATGCTGATGGGACTTCGCCATATGCGACGGACCGATCTGACCATGCACGGGTTTCGATCTACGTTTCGTGATTGGGCTGCGGAGTCTACTCAGTATCCGAGAGAGGTGTGTGAGCAGGCTTTGAAGCACATGCGGCGGGACAAGACAGAGGCTGCTTATTTTCGGGGGAGACTTGTTTGAAAAGCGCCAGGCGATGATGTCGGATTGGGACGAGTTTGTGAATATGCCCTCCAATAGATAAATATCATTTTGTTATTCACATCTTCAGCATCAAACACCGATGTTTTTTGTCTATTTTGAAGCGAAATAACGGCTGCATAAATAATTGCACAGGCTTGCCCCAGCTATTTGCATTCTATCTGACCACTGATTGCATTGGATTTGAACAGCATGCTTCGTACCAAAGATTGGCAGAACACTGGCGATTCCGACAGGCAGCAATCGGTCTAGAGTGTATGAAAACGCCAAGGTAAACCCTTACTATGATTTTCGAGGATTTTATCGCAAAGGTTGCCCATGAAACGCTTCGTTCAAGGTGAACATCGAGGTCAAAGTACCTTGTCCCAGGGAGCTTGGGCGATTTAAACCGTTACTGACTTCCAGTTGCCAGAAATAGTGCATTGAAATCGCAATGGCGTGGACGCATATATTCAGGGTTTTCATCACACGCTTTTCTTGCATCGATATTTTCAGCCGATTCACATAGCCAGCCCGGTGCGCCCATGCCTTCGATGCAAACGGGGGCACAACCCTATTAAACCCCAACTTGACTAGTTGGTTCAAACCGTGGCTAAACTGCACTTTGGGAATCTGGATAGCCTTTGATTAACAGCTGCCGAACTGCAAACCTCTGGCAACGTTTTTTGAACTGCAAACCTCTGGCAAGGTTTTTTATGGGGGACTTTTCTACCATGATGGGCCGTATGCCTCCTGCCAATTCCTGCCCGAGCCCATTGATGACATCCGACGTCCACGCTTTGACGCCCTTCAGCCGCTATCAGAAATTCGTTGTCGGCCTGCTGGCCACCCTGCAATTTGCGGTCATTATCGACTTCATGCTCATGGCTCCGCTCGGCGCGATGATCATGCCGGCACTGAGCATGTCCACCCGCCAGTTCGGCCTGGTGGTCAGCGCCTACGCTTTCAGCGCTGGCCTATCCGGGCTGCTGACCGCGGGCTTTGCCGATCGCTTCGATCGCAAGAAATTACTGCTGTTTTTCTACGGTGGGTTCGTCATCGGCACTCTTTGGTGCGGCCTGGCCGCCAGCTTCGAGACCTTGCTGCTCGCACGCGTGGTCACCGGCATCTTCGCCGGGGTGATCGGCTCGATCGTCCTGGCCATCGCCGCCGACCTGTTTGCCCCGCAATCTCGCGGCCGAGTCATGGGCGTGATTCAGACAGCCTTCGCTGCCAGCCAAGTGCTCGGCCTGCCCGTAGGCCTGTACCTGGCCAACCACTGGGGGTGGCACGCACCCTTTCTGCTGCTGGCGGCCATGGGCGCCGCCGGGGGGTTGGTGATTCTGCTGGCGATGCATCCCGTCGCCGACCATCTTGCTGCTCGCCAAGAACACTCTGCCTTCCGTCACCTCTACAGCACCCTGGCCACGCGACGGCATTGGGCTGCCTTTGCCGCCACCGCGATGCTGACCACCGGCGGCTATATGCTGATGCCGTTCAGCAGTGCCTTCACCGTCAACAATCTGGGCATCGACATCACCCACCTACCCTCCGTGTACCTGTTCACCGGTCTTTGCACCATTGTCACTGGCCCCTTGATCGGCCGCGCCAGCGATGCTTTCGGCAAGCTGCCGGTGTTCTACACCGGTAGCGCGCTGACCATCATCATGGTCACCCTCTACACACACCTGTCCAACGTGCCATTGCCATGGGTCATCCTGGTTAACGCCGTGATGTTCGTGGGAATTTTTTCCAGGCTGATACCCTTCCAGGCCATGGTCGCCGGCGTACCAGAGCCCTCCCATCGCGGCGCCTTCAACGCCGTCAGCTCGGCTATCCAGCAGCTGTCAGGCGGCTTTGCCTCGCTGTTGGCCGGGCACATTGTATCGATCGGCGCCGACGGCAAGTTGCAGCACTTCGACGTGGTGGGTTATTTCCTGGTCGCCACCACGCTGGTTGCCGGTTATCTGGTCTGGCCGGTGCAGCGCGGCCTGTTGGCGCGCCATTGAGGTGGCCGGTGCTTTCGGCCAAAAACAGCCAATCGGACTTGTCTAAGAAATCCGGGGCGATTCAGCGGACAAGATCTTTTCCAAGATACTCTCCAACCGCAGCAGATCCTCTGACGTGAGGCCCGCAGCGAATTCGTTCATCGCCGCAACCTCCGTCGTCGGAAGCACAGAACCCAAAGCCCTCCCTTCATTTGTCAGCGCCAAGCGGACTTGGCGTCGGTCTTGAGCGTCCCGGATACGAACGATCAAGCCCTTGCGCTCAAGTCGATCCAACATTCGAGTCATAGAGGCGCTGTGGATGGATAATTGTCGGCACAATGCGACTGCGGTGTCATCCCCGCGACAGACTGTCTTCAGCACTTTGAGTTGCGCAGCAGTTATGCCAAGAGGCATTAGATGCCGATCCAAGAGCCGATCTTTCAGTGCAGCAGTCTGCCCAAGCAATATCCCGAGGTGGAGTGATTTGAAAATGGCGGCAGAAAAGTTGGCCATGGATTCCCCTTCGATGCGTAGACAGATCGTGACGGAACGGCCAGCGCCGCTCCGCCTGCCGACTTCCTCAGCGCCCTGCCTATGGCACCAATATCTTTTGAATGGCGGGAGCGAGAACCCTGACCAGTTCTTCCGTTTGCGCGGCAACCAAAATGGGCACTCCGATGACTCGCCGGCCAACGACCAAGCCGACGAGCAACGATGTTGCAAGGCCGGCCCGAAGCATAGCGTCAGAACCAAGGCGCTCAGACGTGCCCGCCCGCAATCGGGATTGAATGAAACCGCTTAGCTGATCGCGAGCCTGGTCATTGACAAACGCTCCACGAAGCGTCGCCATCAGGGGTTCAGACTCCTCGGCTACGCCCTCCCACGCCGTAATAAAGGCGCGGACCACCCGTTCGCCCAAGTGCTCGTCTGCTCCCTCATAGAGCGCGTCGAACCGCTCCAACGCGGATGCCGGGATAGCCATCACAGCTGCAAAGAGCTCGTCCTTAGAGCGGAAGAACTGCATCACCTGGGCCGCATCAACCCCAGCGTCAGCCGCCACAAGCCGCATGGTTGTTCCAGCAAATCCGTCGCTGGCGAAGCGCGCTCGCGCGGCGTCAAGCACCAGCTGCCGCGTGCTATTGGGCCCTGGCCGTCGCCCACGGCGCGCCGCGGAAGTGGATTCTTTAGTCATAGTCACATCCAAATTATTTTGACGCATCACATATATCAACGAGTGTTGAATTATTTCGTCGACCGCCGTACCTTACGTGAATCGGCCCCACAATCAAGAACAATAAGGAATTTAGCATGAGTGACAGCCACAAAATATTCGTGCCGTCCCACCCTATTTTGATCGGTATTTTTGCTGGTCCGATCGCCGGACTGAAATACCAGACGCCCACACTGTCCGGCGTTACCACAGACGATGGCGAATTCCAGTACCGGGCCGAAGAAGCCATTACCTTTTGGGTTGGCGGTATGGTTTTGGGAGCCGCAGAGGCGGCGCCACACTTGAACCTGGCTCAGATCGTCAACCGTGTTGACGGCAAGATCGAAAAGCTACAAGACCCGTCGGTAACCAACCTGGCGCGATTCATCCATACCCTGGATCAGGACGGCAACATCGAGTCGGGCGTCAAAATTGCACCGGTTGTGCATGAGCTGATTGGCGCTGCAGCGATCAACTTCAGCCCACCAGCGATGCCTATGGGCCAGGGTGGCGTCGTCGACTTTGCCCAGGATCCAACCTTGCTCCAGATCCTCGACACGCTAAACGCCACGCCCGGTGTTTTCACCGCCAAAACTCCACGCACGCTGTGCGACGCCGCCACCAGCCGTAACGAATTGCGGCGTAATATTCGCGGCATCATCAAGATGACGGATGTTCGCATTCCGTTACGCGATGGATCCTACGTCTGTGCCGACGTCTTCCGCCCGGCCGCCCCAGGCTGTCACCCTATCGTTATGAGTAAGGGCTTCTACGGTAAGAGCTTTTATCACGACTGCATTTGCAATGAGGCCGACGTCATCCGCAAGGAGGATATGGAGGACCGCTTTTTCTCTGGCAATCCGGATGGCGCCCAGTATGAAAATCACGAGACTGTCGACACGTCGGTATGGGTGCCAGAAGGCTACGTCTGCATCCGCGTGGACGCGCGCGGAGTCTGCAAGAGCCCAGGCCTGCAGGCCCCCTTCAGTGTCCAGGAAGCCGAAGACTATTACGACGCCATCGAATGGGCAGGTACTCAGCCCTGGTCGAATGGGAATGTCGGTTTGTGGGGTATGTCTTACCTGGCCATGGGCCAACACAGCGTGGCCAGCCTGCAGCCACCGCACCTCAAGGCAATGATCGCGCAAGCTACCGACTCCGACATCTACAATGAGGCTTTGTATGGCGGCGGCATCTTCGGCGGCGGATTCTGGAACTGGTGGTATAAGATCTGGTCCGGCGGCAACCACTGCGGTGACCGCCCCGAAACCGACTGGATGGCCCGCGTATTGGCCACGCCGTTCAACGACATCTCAGCCTATGGGCCACGCGGCAGCATCTTCATGCGCCCTGATATGAGCAAGGCCACTGCACCGGTCTGGATCGTTGGCCCTCAAATCGGCGCCGTCATTCATCAGTTGGGCAGCAGCGAAACCTACATCCGCTCCACCGCCGCCAAGGCGAGGAAGTTTGATTTCACAGATGCCTGGTTTCCGGGCTCGTACAGCAACAAGTCGATTGCCGAACACATGCGCTACTTCGACTACTGGCTCAAGGGCATCGATAACGGTGTGATGGATGAGGCAGCTGTGCGGGTACAGGCTCGAACCGGCAATGGCGGCCATTTCGTCTTGCACGAAAACGAATGGCCGATTGCCCGAACCCAATACCGCCGCTGGTACCTGGATGCCCGGCCTTCAGGCTGGCAAAACGATGGTCGGCGACTCAACGTGCTGCGCATCACCGAAACCTTGCCCGCCGTACAAAGTAGCGCCGAGTATGACGCCCACCTTGATCTGGGTACTCCGACAATGGCGCCCACAGGCTCCAGTGACGGGACTCCGCGCTGGTCTACGGGCGTCTCTTTTGTCAGTGACCCGATGAACGAAGACATGGTTCTCGCCGGGTACATGAAGGTTGGTCTCTGGGTGGAATCGAGCAGCGCGGACATGGATGTATTTGTGTCTCTGCGCGTCCTGGATGAGCAAGACCGGGAGATTCGCTACGAATCTGTGGTCCTTCCGGCGGATCCGGTCCACATTCATCCGGTTGGACATGGCTTGTTGAAAGTGTCTCGCCGCAAGCTCGATGTCGAACGCTCGACCGAGTATTGGCCCGTGCATACCCACCTGAAGAAGGATAGCGCGCCACTGCAGACTGGAGAGATTGTGCCGATCGAAGTCGGGCTTAACCCCAGCACAGCGGTTATCCGCAAAGGTTGCCGCTTGCTGGTGGATATTCAACCCTATGCGCCGGCGGGGGTCACGGCGCGTGCCTATGACAAGAGCTATCACGTCGATGCCGTGAACCGAATCTACACCGGCCCAGAGCACCCTAGCTACCTGCAACTGCCTATCGTCCCCTAGACGAGTCCAGCGGCAACGATGGGGTGCAGATCACAATAAGGTGGACACCCGCGGATCAACCAGTGTCAGTCGCGCTGCTGTTGCCCGGCACCAATGTGTGCTGGATAGCCGGGGCGACCAGCGCCACCAGGGTCTCCCGATTGACCGCGGCAAGCACCGGCACGCCTATGATCTGTCGCCCGATCACCAACCCCACGAGCATAGATAACGCCAGGCCCGCCCGCAGGCGCGCGTCCGGCCCAAGGGATTCACTGCCCCCCCTCATCAACCTGGACTCGATGTAGTCCCGCAGATGTTGGCGCGCCTGCTCGTTGACCATCGCATTCCTGAGCATTGCCATGAGCGGCTCCGACTCCTCGGGCGCCCCCTCCCACGCCTGCAGAAAAGCGCGAACGACCCGCTCTCCCAACTGGTTGTTCGTGCCCTCGAAAACCGCGCCCAGCTTTTCCAGAGCCGACTCCGGGATATTCATCGCCGCCGCAAACAGCTCGTCTTTCGAGCAAAAAAACTGCATCACCATGGACACGTCAACACCGGCATCGGCTGCCACGCGCCGCATCGTGGTCGCCGCAAATCCATCGCTGGCGAAACGGGCACGCGCAGCATCCAGCACTGCCTGCCGACTGCTGCCCGAGCCTTTGCGCCGCCCCGTCTTGATTTCCCGGGTTGCCGCTGAGCCTGGTTCTTCTCTGTTTTTCATGGCATCGACGCTTCCTGTTCTTCGTTGTTTCGCGATGGGTAAAGGTTACACAGAACAACTCAACAGGCGTTGAGTTTATAATTTTTTAGACCTACACTC
>NZ_JAMFRV010000627.1 GCF_026224925.1 Pseudomonas sp.
CTGCGTAGCTTTGGCCGACTGATAGCGGTCGGTGAAGTCCGGGTAGTTTGGCTCAGGGAAGTTTTGCGGCGAACCGAGGCTCGACGTGCCCAGGGTTTGCGTACTGCCGGCGACCGGGTTGTAGTTGCGCCACTGGAAACCACTGACGCCGACGGTCAGGTCATGGCTGATCGGACCAGTCATGACTCGACCATTCAAGTTCGCCAGGTAGCTGTTGATGGTAAAGCGGCTGGCGGTGGCGCTGGACACCGTAGAGGTGTATTTACCGGCCTGATTGAGCAGGGTATTGGTAACGCCGGTGCTTTCACGGTCGGCAATTTGCCGCAGCCAGCCGACATCAAGGTTCCAGTTGCCGTCGAAGTCGTGCTTGAGGTGCAGGCTGCCAGTTTGGGTGGTGTTGTTATCCCCGGCGTAGTTCTGCCCAAGGTTGCTCTTGGTCGGGTCGAACGCCTTGGGAAAGGCTTGCCCGGTGGCCAGCGCGAATTTGCCCGGCGCGCCTTTGTTCAGGTAGTTGTACTGACTGAAGTTGGTTTCCAGCACGGTGCTGTCATTGATTTGCAGGTCGGCAGCCAGACTGACCAACTGTCGACGCAAGGTGCTGCCGGGATTGTAGCCCTGGCCCTGTTCGTCCATCAGGTTAACCCGGTATTTGAGCTTGCCAGCCGGGTCGAAGGGGCCACTGAGGTCGGCCGCCTTGAGCCACGTCAGACCGGTGCCGACGCCCACCGTCAGCCGGTTGCGGGTGAAGTCAGTCGGTCGCTTGGAAATGAAGTTGAACGTCCCGGCCGGGTTTGCCGGTCCGTACAGTGAACCGGCCAAACCGTTCAGCACCTGAACGTTATCGAACTGCTCGGCTGGGTAATCGGTGGTCGACACCACGTTGAGGCCATCAAGTCGGCTGTTCTGCACCACACTGCCTTGCATGCCACGGGTTTGTGGACGCGCGCCATCGCCCTGAACCGAGGGGATCAAGCGAATGATGTCCTTGACGCTCTTGAATTGCTGGCTGTCGATCAAGTCCCGTGGCACGACATTCAGCGCATACGGGGTGTCTTGCAGCTTGCGTTCACCCAACGGGCCGAGGGTGGCGGACTTGTTGCGCGCTGCTTCATGATCGGTTTCGGCGGGGCTCAGCGGTTGGCTGGTGACGTCGATGGGTTTCAATTCAACAGGCGCATCGTCAGCGGCATGCGCCATGGTCACGGCAAGCGCTAACAGCAAAGGTGCGAAAGGCAGTGCGCGGTACGAGATCATCGGTCTATGACTCTAGAGGAACGAAAAAACGGTGAGGGGGGCTGTCGATCTGGCGCACCTTGATCTGGTACAGGCGCTGGATCAGATCGGCGTTAATGACATCCCGTGGTAGCCCGTCTGCGACGAGCCGGCCTTGGTCCAGCACCCAGGCACGGTTGGCAGACGCCAGTGCATGTTCGGGTCGATGGGTGCTGGCGAGAATGGCCAAACCCTGGTTGGCAAGGTTTTCCAAGTGCTGCAACAGGCGCAATTGATGGCCGTAATCAAGGCCGGTCACCGGTTCGTCAAGGACGATCAAGCGCGCCTGCTGCACCAGTGCGCGCGCGATCAGGACCAGTTGGCGTTCGCCGCCAGACAGCTCGGTGTAGGTGCGCTCGGCCAAGGTTTCGATGCCCATTTCGGCCAACGCCCGTTCGGTCGCGACATGGTCATCGCGACTGGGTGCCTGTCCGAGGCCATTCAGTGGCAGGCGACCCTGAACCACGATCTGTCGCACGCTAAAGGGAAAACTCGGTGTATGACTCTGCGGCACATAGGCCATGAGCCTGGCGATGGATCGACGCTTGAGGCTACTTTGCGGTTTACCCTCAAGCAGCACCTCGCCCGCATGGGGGCGCAGCAAGCCAAGAAGAATACGCAACAGTGTGCTTTTGCCTGCACCGTTGGCGCCGAGCAAGGCGATGTTATCGCCGGGCCGGATGCTCAGCGAAATACCGCCAAGCACCGTGCGACTGCCGAGGCGGTAGTGCAGATCCCGGGCTTCGAGCAGCGCGCTCATAACCAACCCCGACGCACGCGGTTAAGTACCAGCACGAAGGCGATGGCGCCGAGCAGTTCCGTGATGATACCCAAGGGGATTTCACCGGCTGTGAGTGAGCGCGCGAGGCTGTCGGCGGCCAGCAAAAAGCACGCACCCAAGCAGGCGCTCAGCGGCAATAAACGCGCGTTGCCCGGTCCCACCAACAGCCGCGCCAAATGCGGAACTAACAAACCGACCCAACCCACCATGCCGGCGATACTCACTGTTAGCGCGCAGATTAGCGTCGCCAGCACAATCACCCCGTAGCGGATCAGTTGCACCGGAATGCCCAGGCTATGCGCTTCGTCATCGCTGAGTGAAAGCCCATCGATTAAGCGTCCCAGCAGGCACAGCGCGATGATCGCCACGGCCAGGGTTGGTGCCGTCCACCACAACGCGGCAGTGTCCACGGCGCTCAGGCTGCCGAGCATCCAATAGACGATGGCGGGCAACTGGTCCAGCGGATCGGCCATGTACTTGACGATCGACAGCAGGGCAGTGAACAGCGCATTGCTGACAATGCCGCCCAGTACCAGCATCAGGATCGATCCGCTACTGAACATCGCTGCAATGGCGACACCCAAACCGACGGCCAACAAACCGCCGACACCGCCCAGCACCGGCACCCACAGCCCGTGCAGTCCCAGCACAATGCCCAACGCTGCACCAAAAGCGCAGCCGCTGAGAACGCCGAGCAAGCCGGGTGACACCAGCGGGTTGCGAAACACCGCTTGATAAGCGCCGCCTGCCACTGACAAACCGGCACCGACCAGCATCGCGCCGAGAATGCGCGGCAGCCGTGCCTCGACGATCACGCTGTGCAGCAATTGCAAGCGCTCGGTCGGCATGCTGCCAATCCCGCACGTGGCCAACAGCCAGTGAGCCAGCTCGATCACCGCTACGGGATAGCGGCCGACCGTAAGCGAGAGCAGGGCGGCAATCAGCATTAAAACCAGACCGATCCATGGCCAGGCACTGCGGTTGACGGTCACCGGAAAGGGGTCTGCGAAAGACAAAAGCTGGACCGCATGGGAGGGAAACTCAGGAATTCAGGCGCTGTATAAAAAACTATATAGCGAGAATTGTCACAGGATATTTTGCTCAGCGCAAACGGTGTTGTGGGCTCGAAACGTGAATTCGAAACATTTACGCTCTGCAGCGGCTAGCAATTAGTTTGGTGCACCACCAAGGGGCTTAGTTTTGTTTTTAGCGCGAAATAAGTGCAACTAATAACAGAAGAATTAAATAGAGCAAAAAAAAGCCGCACCACAAACGTGGGCGGCTAAATATATGCATCAGAGCAATTGAGCGATGAGAGTCTCAACTCTCACCACGCTACCACTGCATGGGAAGTTCAATTGGTTAAATTTATTTAACTAACTTTATCGCCTTTTTCGACACGCCAGAAACTGCAGTCGTGATACAAAGACGGCACGCATGGGGGGGCTGCAACACTATAAAAACGGGCCCTGAAGAGAAAATACACCGTGTGATAGCTGGGTTAATACCAATAAGGCAAATGCCGAGCTGCTGTTCAACGTCCGCAAAAAAACGAAGAAGTCACCGCATCGGAAGTCTTGGTGCTGGCACACGTTTGGACGTCAATAAATCAGGGGAATGAAGAAGATGATTGTTAAGTATTGCAGTGCCACTGCACTTGCCGTTTCGGCAGCACTATCGCAAATGGCATGGGCGGAGAGCGTCACCGATCAGGCCGAGGCCAAAGGATTTGTAGAAGGCAGTAGTGCAACAGCGTTGCTGCGTAACTATTACTTAAACCGCAATCGTGAAAACGGTAAAGCCGATAATCGCGATTGGACCCAGGGTTTTCAAGCTAACTTCAGCTCAGGTTTTACCCAAGGTACCGTTGGTTTTGGCGTAGATGCATACGGCTATCTGGGTCTGAAACTCAATGGCGACGAAAAATATGCAGGCACCGGCAACCTGCCGGTGGACTCCAGTGGTGACCCTAAAGACAGCTACGGCTCGGTCGGCGGCAGTCTGAAGATGCGGATCTCCAAGACCATGCTTCGCTACGGTAACCTGCAGCCTACGGCCCCCGTGTTTGCGGTCGGCGGCAGTCGTTTGTTTCCACAAACGGCCACTGGCTTCAACTTGAACAGCAGCGAAATTGCAGGCCTGGACCTTGAAGCAGGTCGCTACACCAGCACCAACAGTGGCATGACCAGTAACCATGATCATGAGATTTATGCCACCTACGCGAACGTTACCTCTAACAGCGCTACCTTCGCAGGCGGTAAATACTCGATCAACCCTAACTGGACTGCGACGTTCTATGGGGCGGAACTCAAGGATGTCTGGAACCAGTACTACGCCAACACTAACTACACGTTGCCGTTGACCGATTCCCAAGCGCTTAACTTTGACTTCAACTTGTACCGCACGACGGACGAGGGCCAAGCCAAGGCCGGCGACATCAGCAACACCACGTACTCTATGGCGGCTGCCTATTCCTTCCTGTCGGCCCACACGGTCACCCTGTCGTTCCAGAAAGTTAATGGCGACACACCTTTCGATTACATCGGTACGGGTGATAACGGTGCGGGTGAAGGTGGCGACTCTATTTTCCTTAACAACTCAGTTCAATGGTCCGACTTCAACGGACCGGGTGAGCGCTCATTCGGCGTTCGCTATGACTTGAACATGACCACCTACGGTGTGCCGGGCTTGAGCTTCATGGCGCGTTACTTGAACGGTTCTAACATCGACGGCACTCATACTCCGACTGGTAGCGCATACGCTGGCTTATACGGCGAAGATGGCAAGCACCACGAGACCGACATCGAAGCCAAATATGTAGTTCAGACCGGTCCTGCGAAGGATCTTTCCTTCCGCATCCGCCAGGCTTTCCACACCGCCAACGCCGATCAGGGTGAAGGTGATTTGAGCGAGTTCCGCCTGATCGTTGATTACCCGATCACGCTGTTGTAACTCAAGCTACACGCTACAAGTTACACGCCCGAGAAGATCGTTTGATCTCTCGGGCGTGTTTGTTTCAACTCCCTTCGGTAGTGCTGAACACCACACGCAATCCAGGCGCAGCATCCTCAAGCGCCAATTGAAATCGATGGGTACGCGCCACCGCTGCGACAATCGCCAGTCCCAAGCCATCACCTGGAATATTCTGCGTGTGCTGGCCGCGATCAAACCTGAGCAACACACTTTCCCGTTCGTGCTCAACGATGCCCGGACCGTTGTCCTGGACTTCGATGCGTGTACGGTGGTCGATGCGCACTAGGCGCAACTCGATGGTGCCACCCGCGGGGGTGAATTTAAGCGCGTTATCCAGCAGATTCATCAGCGCTTCCATCAACATCTCGCGATCAGCCTGCAGAGGAGGGGCCTGATCCATCGACAGCGTCAAACGGATACCAGCTTCTTCAGCAACTGCCTCGTAGCTCTCGAACATTTCCTGCAGCAACTCACCCGGTGAGAAGTGGCTCATGCCTGCCTGGCGTGCCTGGCTGTCGATTTCGGCAATGCGCTGTAACGCTCTGAAACGGCGCAACAGTAGATCGGTCGCGGTCAGCGCCTTCTCCAGCCGTACTTGCTGTTTCTCGGGGGATGCCTGACCCCATTGCTCCAATGTCCGATGCAGCTGCATGCGCAGGGTGTTCAGCGGGGTTCGCAAGTCATGGGCGACGTTATCACCGATGCTTTTCACGTTATCCAGCAGCCGTTCCACCTCTTCCATCATTTGATTGACCAGCGCAGACAGCATGTCTAGCTCGTCACCGCGCCTGGACACCGGCAATCGCTGGGATAAATCGCCCTCAGCGATGCGTTGACTGACCACCTGCAGGATGCCCACGCGGCGCAGCGGCTTGTAGCCCAAAAATGTGCCGACAGCGAGGCCGCCAAGTACAATCAATGCGCCGCTCCATACCAGCGCGTTGAGTAATATGCTGCGCAGTCGGGACAGGGTTTTGGTGTCATAACCCACAAACAGAATCTGACCGTGTGGCAAGCGTTTGGCTAATGCCCGAGAACCCCGCTGAAAACCGGGTGCGTACAGTTCATAGGGTTTGCCATTGAACTGCAGGTCTTTGGGCAGTGTGGCAACGTCTCCACCGAGGTGTTTGCCATCGGCGCCGAACAACCCGAGAGAATAGACGTCACGCACATCGCCAATCGCCAGCCGGTCGAGTTCCTTAGGCATTTCGTCCGTCTTCAGGTATAGCAACGAGCGCATTTGGCCCTGCACGTTATTGTCGGCCTGATGGACCAGATAGGTCGCGATTTGCCAATAGATCAGACTGACCAACGCGATGACCCCGACCAGCAATGTCAGCGAGTAATACATCGTCAGGCGAAAGGTCGTGGTGCGGCGCAGGCTGGGACGCAATTCAGGGCGCGAGATCATGCGTCCTTGTGTCCGAGGATAAAGCCTGAGCCGCGCAGAGTAGTAATCGTCAGTTGGCACTCAAGGCTCTCAAGCTTGCGTCTCAGGCGCGTGAGGTGCACATCGATCAGTTTGGTGCCGGGGTCGAAGTGGTAGCCCCACACCGACTCGAAAATTAGCGGTCGGGTGACGACGTTACCGGCGTTGCGCATCAGGAACTCCAGCAAGCGAAACTCGGTGGCAGGCAACACCGTGCGCTGGGTTGCGCACACCGCGGTTCGATTCAGCAGGTCAAGCTCAAGATCGGCGACCCGTAGCCAGGTTTCACGTTCTGAATCAAGGGCGTGCCGGCGCAACAGCACTTCTATTCGGGTGGCCATCTCTTCGGACACGAAAGGTTTGACCAGATAGTC
>NZ_JAMFRV010000628.1 GCF_026224925.1 Pseudomonas sp.
GCCACTCGATGGTCAGCGCATCGAAGTGTTGGTGTTGGTAGCCGAACTCCAGAAGAATCTGTTCGCCGACCAATACGCTCAAGGTCAGCGGGTAGTTGGTGTTTTCCTCGACCCGGACGTTGCTGAAGGTCAGGTCTTGGCCAAGGCTTTTTTCTTGAAGCTGCTCGGCTATCGGGTAGTTTTCGAACACCAGCAGGGTGTCAAACAACGCCTCGCCCGCATGCCCGGCCCAGCGCTGAATGTCGCCCAGTGGCGTGTATTCATGGTCACGCAGCGTTAGGTTTTGCGCCTGCACCGCTTGCAGCCATTGGCTGGCGGTGAGTTCCGGAGCCGGCTGGCCAATGACCGGCAAGGTGTTGATGAACAGGCCCAGTTGCTGCTCGACGCCGGGCAAATCCGCTGGCCGCCCGGACACGGTGATGCCCATGGCGACTGCGGTTTGCCCGGTACAGCGTTGCAGCAGTAACAGCCACGCCGATTGCACCAAGGTGTTGAGGGTGATTTTTTCGCCCTTGGCCAACGCTTGCAGACGTGACGTTGTGTGGGCGTTGACCCGCAGTTGGTGCTCACCGACCACCTCTGCGAATTCATCGTCTTTGCCATGCAGCCTGCTCAACGCAGTCGCCAAGCGAGTCGGTTCTTGCAGCGGTAAAATCTGCTCGCGCCAGAACCCTTCAGCAGCCTGCGCATCCTGGCGTTGCAGCCACGCCATGTACACGCCGAAGCCGGCAGTGACTGTCGGCACCTGCCCCGCATAACGCTGCAGTACTTCGCCGAACAACTGCGAGGTGCTCCAGCCATCCAGCAAAATGTGATGGCTGGTAAAGATCAAATGTTGCCGCTCGGCAGCGGTACGGACCACGGTCAGACGCAACAGCGGTGCGGCGCTCAGGTCGAAACCACACGATTGGTCGTGTTCGGCAAAGCGGTCCAGCTCGGCGTTCAGATCGGCACGCTCACGCCAATCAAGGACCTGCATCGGCAGTGTCAACTGGCGGTGGATCGCTTGCAGCGGTTGCGCCAATCCTTCCCAAACAAAGCTGGCGCGCAGGATGTCATGGGCATCCAATGTCGCCTGCCAGGCGCTGCGGAAGCACTCGACATCCAGACCGTCGATGTCCACCCGTAGTTGGTTGACGTAGGCCGCAGCCTCCGGCGCGTATTGCGCATGGAACAGCAAACCCTGTTGCAACGGTGCCAAAGGGAACAGGTTTTCCAGCGAACCGGCCACCAGTGGCAGCGCATCCAACGCTGCTTGATCCAGACCGGCCAGCGGCACATCCGACGGGGTCAGCGCACCGCCTTCTGCGGCCAGGCAATGCGCGACCACTGCCTGCAATTCGCTGGCAAAATCATCGGCCAGTCCTTGCACGGTGCTGTGTTGATACACCTCGCGGCTGAACGTCCAGTCCAGCGCTAACTCGCCGCCGTACACTTGACCGTTAAGGCTCAACCAATTGCCCAGTGCAGATTCGGGACTCAGGCTGGCGCCACGCGCCTCCTGAGCCGGGGTAAACAACCCGCCGTCTTCGAAGCTGGCGTCGAATTGACCCAGGTAGTTGAAGGTGATCCGTGGTTGCGGCAATGCGGCGAGTTTCGCTTGAGTGTCAGCGTCGCCCAAGTAGCGCAATACGCCATAGCCAAGGCCTTTATTCGGCACCGCACGCAGTTGCTCTTTGATTGCTTTGATCGAATCCCCGGTCTGCGGTGCCGGGCTCAACCGCAGCGGGTAAGCGCTAGTGAACCAACCGACAGTGCGCGACAGGTCGACACTGGCGAACAGTTCTTCACGGCCGTGGCCTTCAAGTTGGATTAATGCGCTGTCTTTCCCGGTCCAGCGACACAGTACCCGGGCCAAGGCCGTGAGCAACAGGTCATTGACCTGGGTGCGGTACGCCGCCGGCGCTTCTTGCAACAGTTGACGGGTGGTGACAGCGTCCAACCGGGTGACGATGCGCTGACTCAAGGCCTGGGTGCGTCCACCGGCCGGGTTGTCACGGGGCAGCTCAGTCGACAACGCTTGGCTTTGCGAGCACCAGAAATCGATCTCGGCGAGCAACGCTGGCTGCTGTGCGTAGTGCTGCAGTTGTTCAGTCCAGTCGCGCAGGGCACTCGTTTTGCCGGGCAAGCGAACGGCCTGCCGTTGGGACAATTGACGGTAGGCCTGTTGCAAGTCTTCCAACAGAATCCGCCAAGACACGCCATCCACCACTAAGTGATGGATCACCAGCAGTAAACGCTGGCTGCGGTCAGCCATCTCCACTAACAACACGCGCAGCAACGGCCCGACCGCCAGATTCAGGCTGCGCTGGGCGGCTTCGCAATGAGCCAGCAATTGCTCGGCGTCGTTTGCTGAGCGCTGCCACAGCACGTCGGCAGGTTCTTGGCTGACCCCATAAATAGCGCTGTCGCTGCCATCAAACTGCAAGCGCAGGGCATCGTGGTGCTGGATCACTGCAGCCAATGCTTGTGCCAGCCATTGCGGATCAAGTGCGCTGTCAGCACGCAACAGTAATGATTGATTCCAGTGCTGCGGCTCGGGATTGTCTTCGGCGAAGAACCAACGCTGAATCGGCGTCAGGCGGCAACTACCGTGGGTCAGCCCTTGGTCGAACTTGACCGTTGTTTCACGTCGCGCTACGGCGGCCAAGGCTTGCAGATTTTGATGCTGGAACAGGTCTTTAGGGGTCAACGCCAGCCCGACAGCACGCGCGCGGCTGACCACTTGAATGGCGATGATCGAGTCACCGCCCAGTTCAAAGAAGTTATCGTGCAGACCGACCTGTTCGACCTTGAGCACCGCTTGCCATATCTCGGCCAGGGCCTTTTCCAACTCGGTACGCGGCGCCACGTAAGCGCGC
>NZ_JAMFRV010000629.1 GCF_026224925.1 Pseudomonas sp.
ACCGGGTCCTTGTCGGTGCCGTTGATGACTGCGGCCATGTCCGGCACGGCGAGGATTAACGCCAGGCAAGCGAACATCGCTGCGGCACCGCCGATGTAAATGGTCATGCGCATGGCGCGAGGAATCATCTTGCTCGGGTTGGGCGTTTCTTCGGCGACATCACCACAGGCTTCGAAGCCGTAATACAGGAACATCCCAGCCAAGGAGGCGGCGAGGAACGCTGGCAGATAAGAGCCGTCGATGCGGATATCAAACGTATTGAACAACACGCTGATCGGTTGATGGCGCTCGAAGATTAACAAATACAAACCCACAATTACCGCGCCGATCAATTCGCACAAAAAACCGAACATTGCGATACGCGAAAGTACTTTAGTGCCGCTGAGATTAACCAGTGTGGCGAACGCTGTTAACGCCAGCGCAATAACGATATTGGTATTGTTGCTCGGCTCAAAACCTAACATGGCCGCCAGATAAGGCCCGGCACCCACGGCGACAGCGGCGATGGTCACGCACAAAGCAATCGCGTAGATCCAGCCGACCATCCACGCCCAGCGTTTGCCAACTAACCGGCGCGCCCACGGGTAGACGCCGCCGGATATGGGAAACTGCGACACCACTTCACCGAAAATCAGACACACCAACAGTTGACCTATGCCGACAAGCAAATAGGCCCAGAACATCGGGGGGCCGCCTGCCGCCAGGCACAGGCCGAACAGGGTATATACGCCGACTACCGGCGATAGGTAGGTAAAGCCCAGGGCGAAGTTCTCCCAAAGGCTCATGCTGCGGTTGAAGTTGGAGGTATAGCCCAACTTGCGAAGTTGTTCGGCATCGCTGTCAGCGGCCGAATAAAGGGATGGAACGGTCATGTGTTTCTCCTGGGAATCGGCAGATTTTGGGTGTGAGAATTCGCAGTCGCACGGTTAAGCGCGACTCGATTCAGTCGTTATTGTTTTGATCTCGATTGCGGGTGAAACAACTATCTCTGCACTGACCCTTTCACGAATGAATTCGCTCCTACAGTTGGAACGTGGTCACCCTGTGGGAGCGGATTCATCCGCGAAGGCGTCAACGCAGACAGCAACGTTAATGCTTAAACATCACATGCCTGACGGTCGTGTAATCCTCCAATCCATACATGGACATGTCCTTTCCATAGCCAGACATTTTCTGACCGCCATGGGGCATTTCGCTGACCAGCATGAAGTGCGTATTGACCCATGTGCAGCCGTACTGCAACCGCGCCGAAAGGCGATGCGCGCGGCCGACGTCTTTGGTCCACACCGATGAGGCGAGGCCATAATCTGACTCGTTGGCCCACGCCAACACCTGGGCTTCATCGTCGAACTGGGTCACCGAGACTACCGGCCCGAACACTTCACGGCGGACGATTTCATCGTCTTGTTGCGCGTCGGCCAACACCGTAGGTTCAAAGAAGAAACCATTGCCTTCCACCGCTTTGCCGCCGGTGATCAAACGGATGTGCGACTGCGCAAGGGCGCGTTCCACAAAGCCCGCCACCCGATCCCGATGTTGGGCCGTGATCAGCGGCCCTAGCTCGGTTGCTGGGTCGCTCTGCAAACCCACTTTAATAGTGCTGACCGCCTCACCCAGCAGGGTGACGAATTTTTCGTAGATACCCTTTTGCGCATACACCCGGCACGCGGCGGTGCAGTCTTGGCCCGCGTTGTAAAAGCCGAACGTACGAATGCCTTCCACCGCTGCTTCTATATCCGCATCATCGAAAATGATCACCGGCGCCTTGCCACCCAATTCCATGTGCATGCGTTTGACGCCGTCGGCGGTGCTGGAAATGATGTGCGAACCGGTGGCGATGGACCCGGTCAGCGAGACCATGCGCACCTTGGGATGAGTCACCAGCGGATTACCCACGGTTTGTCCGCGACCGAACACCAGATTCAGCACACCGGCCGGGAAGATATCGGCGGCCAACTCCACCAACCGCAGCGCGGTCAGCGGCGTTTGTTCGGACGGTTTCAGCACTACGGTATTGCCCGCTGCCAATGCCGGGGCGATTTTCCAAGCGACCATCATCAACGGGTAATTCCACGGTGCGATGGAGGCGACAACGCCCACTGGGTCACGGCGGATCATCGAGGTGTGGCCGGGCAAGTATTCACCGGCCGCCGAGCCGCCCATGCAGCGACTGGCACCGGCGAAGAAGCGGAACACATCGGCAATCGCCGGAATTTCATCGTTCAGCGCGGCGTGATACGGCTTGCCACAGTTGTCGGATTCGAGCTTGGCCAACTCTTCGGCGTGGGTTTCAATCGCGTCGGCCAGTTTCAGCAGCAACAGCGAGCGGTCTTTGGGCGCGGTCTGTGACCAGCTTTCAAACGCGGCATCCGCGGCACGCACGGCGGCATCAACCTGAGCTTCGCTGGCTTCATTGATTTCCACTAGCACGCGGCCCAATGCCGGGTTGAACACCGATTGGCTCGGACCTTCGCCTGCGACCAAATGGCCATTGATCAACAGTTTGGTTTGCATGATTGACTCCTGTTCAAGCGGTTGCAGTCTATGTAGGAGCGGGCTTGCTCGCGATCAGCAGAATGCGATGTATCTGGCCCGGCGCCATCGCGAGCAAGCCCGCT
>NZ_JAMFRV010000630.1 GCF_026224925.1 Pseudomonas sp.
ACTCACATCCAGGCTGTGTTCGAGCTGACGGATCTGCTGTGAAAGCGCGGGTTGCGATAACGATAGGCGCTCCGCTGCGCGCCCGACATGGCCTTCTTCGTACACGGCGACAAAATAACGCAGCTGTCTAAAATCCATAAGAAAAACTTATCGAAAGTGTTAGTAAATCGAAATGGCGGTAGCCACCGAGGAGGGCTTAGTCTAGTCCCATTCCTCAGGGCTTACAGGGCCAGAAATTTCGATGAAGAGCATATCTGTCGACGGTATATTCATAGGTAAAGCAAAAAACCTCGGACACGGATTGGTCATTGACATCGATAAGCAAAGGTTGGAGCGCCGTACGTGGCTGTGGCCACAAGGTTTGGGCACCGATGAACACGGTGATCCACGCTTTCATACCGGCCCTGAACGAGCCCTGCATCACTACCCCGCTGAACATTACGCCTACTGGAGCACGCTCTATCCGCACATCGATTGGACCGCTCCGGCGTTTGGCGAAAACCTCTCGACCCATGGCATTACCGAAGAGCAGGCCTGTCTCGGCGATATTTTTCGCTGGGGCGACGCATTGCTGCAGATCAGCCAGCCGCGTTCCCCATGCTATCGCTTAACCCATCGCTGGGGTCTGGAAAACATGCCGCAAGAGGCGCAAGACAGTGGCCGCTGCGGTTGGTTTTATCGAGTGCTAAAGCCGGGTTATGTCAGTGGCAGCGATCCATTTGAATTAGTGCAGCGCAGCTACCCGGGTTTGACCGTGGCTTGGGCCTTGCACAGCTTTTTCCTTGAGCCGCTGGAGCATTCGAGCCTGAAGGAACTGGTGGATTGCCCTGCGCTGTCATCGCGCTGGCGTGACATTGCGCTCAAGCGCCTGCGCACCGGCAAGATCGAGGATTGGTCGGACCGTTTGCTTGGGTTGCCGCTGGAAGGGCTGCGCGCATGAACTTGCTCAAGCTGCTGTTCAATCGACAAGTGCGCACCAATGCCGAGCGCGACGCACTCAGCGGCGACGACTTCGCCGGGTTTAGCCTCGCCGAACTGCTGCGCCGGAGCCCAAGCCACGATCAAGTGCACATCGTAGATACAGGCGCGCAAGCACGGGAAGTTGCTATCAGGCTCACGCGTAAGTGGGGCCAGCAGCACCGGCATGGCGCGTTTGGAGTCGTTTCAACCTGCGTCAGCGGCCCAAGCTCATTGAGTGTGCCGTTCAATGACCTGGCGGCGCTGCACGCTGCAGTCGATGCACACACCGTTGCGATTATTCTGGAGCCGAGGCGCGGCAGCGATGCTGATCTGGTAGCAACGCGCGCTTATTTTCAGGGCGCCGCGCAACTGTGCCGTGAATTGAAAATTTTGCTAGTGCTCGATGAGACCGCAAGCCATCTTGGTCATCGAGAGACATTACTGTGCGAAGACCTTTGTGGGATTCGTGCCGACATCGTTGTATTTGGTGGTGTGGTCGAAGATGGCAGGTCGGTGGCCGCGGTTCTGGCTCGCGGCAGTAGCGTTTCAGGCAAGCGTTCACCTGCGACGATCTCTGAAAATTGGGGCGCTGTCGCGGCGTGAAGATTAAGGCGACGTTGAACCCTGCCAAGCGCAGCGGGTCGATTAGTTGCGTGGCTGATAAAAGCCGTCTTAATCAGGAGTCGCCCCATGGATATTATCCGCATCATCATCGCTATCTTGCTGCCGCCATTGGGTGTGTTTTTACAGGTCGGCTTCGGTGGCGCGTTCTGGCTGAATATTCTGCTGACCCTGCTGGGCTACTTCCCAGGGGTCATCCACGCGGTTTATATCATCGCCAAGCGTGAGTGAACTTAGGGTATCCGGCTAGCCACATCAGCTATCCATCACCCGCTGATAAAACTTCCACTCTTGCTCTAACGCGTGCGCCTGGTTGCTGGCTTTGCGGAAACCATGGCGTTCGTCCGGGTAGAAATGGCCTTCGGCCGCAATGCCGTTGTCCAGCAGTGCGTTGAGCATGCTGCGGGTTTGCTGTGGAACCACCACGGCGTCCAACTCACCTTGAAAAAATATCACCGGCACGGTGATCTGATCAGCATGCCGCAAAGGTGTGCGGGCTTTGTATCGGTCTGCGTCTTTTTCCGGATCGCCGATGAGCCAGTCGAGGTAATCGCCTTCGAATTTATGCGTCGCTCGTGCCAGCGCAATAGGGTCGCTGACGCCATACAAACTGGCCCCGGCACGAAAAACATCACGGTAGGCCAGCGCGCAGAGTGTTGTGTAGCCGCCCGCACTGCCGCCACGAATGAAGGCTTGTTCAGGATTGATCAGCTTGCGCTCGGCCAAGTAAGCAACCACCGCACAGGCGTCTTCAACGTCGACATCGCCCCAATTCAAATGCAGGGCCTGCCGATAGGCGCGGCCGTAGCCGGTGCTGCCTCGGTAATTGAGGTCGGCGACGGCGAATCCGCGCTGGCTCCAGTATTGAATACGTGGGTCGAGTACCGGGTAGCAAGCCGATGTCGGACCGCCGTGAATGAACACCACCAGCGGCGGTAGTTGTTCGCCAGTCATGGCCGGGTAAAAGAAGCCGTGAGCTTCGCCGTCACCGCTGGGATAGCGCAACGCTTGAGGGCGAGTGATGCGCTCAGCCGGTAGCGGTGCAATGCCGCCCGCCAGTACTCGTACGTCGTGATCCTTGCGGCCGATAGCAAGCACCGCTGAAGGACTAACAGCCGAGGCCGCGATGCAATAAATGAATTCGTCATCCGCCGCCAAGCTACGGAAGCGGCTGTAATCAGCGGTGAAATCTTCCAATGAGCCGTCGGCGTGACGAATACCGAGTTGACCAAACCCCTCTTCTGACCAACTGGCCAAGTACTTGCCGTCAACCAGCGGCACCCACGTGCTGCCACCCAACTGCCATGGTGCCGGAGAGTGGTCTGCCAAGGCGGCTGGCAGCGCGACAAGACCATCAGCGCTCTCGGCCCACGGCTGCCAGAAGCCGCCGCGATCAGTCAGGCAAAACAATCGGCCTTGCGCGTCAAAACACGGTTGCTGCAAAGATTCTTCAACTTCCTGCCCGGCTATACAGCGCGCCGTTGCCCATTGGCCGTCGGTTTGGCGCTCGGTGCACATCAGTTGGGTTGAGGTCCAAGGCTGATGTGGGCGTTGCCACTCAATCCAGGCCAGGCGTTGGCCATCCGGGCTGAGAGTTGGTGCAGCATAGAAGTCTGCGCCTTCGGCGAGTACGTGGCGCTGTGCGCTGGCTTTGTCGAACGTCACCAGGCGATGAACGTCGCCTTGTTCTTCCACAGCCAATATCTGCCCGTGAGCGAAGCGCACATCGCCGTAGTGGTTGTTGCCGTGGCTGATCAATTGCGGCGCAGACGCGTCGAAGCGCTGCTGATACAACTGTTGGTCGACCTCGTTGACGAACACAACCGCGTCGTCGGCCAAGCAAAACGAACCACCGCCGTATTCGTACACCCGGCTACGTACGCTGAAATCTTGCGGTGTAAGGCACTGCGTCTGGCCGTTATGCCGGCGCCAGATACGGCAGGCGGCATCTTCAGGGCGGTATTCGTTCCAGAACAACCCGGCCGCGTTGACGGCCAGTTCTGCGAAATCGACGCCAGCAGCGACCGCCTGGGCAGCGCTGAAAGTCTCAGGATTTGATGATAAGCCGGGAATTACGTTCATTGCGGAAGGCCAACTGCTCAATGGTCTGATCAGCATACTCGGCTTCTTCGCGGGCTTGAATAATCATGCCGTGATGATGAGATTTCCCACAAACGGGATCAGCATTACTAGCATCGCCCGTCAGCATAAAGGCCTGGCAGCGGCAGCCGCCGAAGTCCTTTTCTTTTTCGTCGCATGAACGACACGGCTCCGGCATCCAGTCATAACCGCGGAAACGGTTGAAGCCGAACGAGTCATACCAAATGTGCTGCATGCTGTGTTCGCGGACGTTAGGAAACTGGATCGGCATCTGCCGCGCGCCATGGCAGGGCAACGCGGTGCCGTCCGGCGTGACCGTCAGGAATACGCTACCCCAGCCGTTCATGCAGGCTTTTGGGCGTTCTTCGTAATAGTCCGGGGTGACGAAAATCAGTTTGCACGGATGGTCTTCCGCCGCCAGTTTCGCCCGGTACTCGTTGGTGACGCGTTCAGCGTTTACCAGTTGCTCGCGGGTTGGCAGCAAGCCGACCCGGTTGAGGTGTGCCCAGCCGTAAAACTGGCAGGTGGCGAGTTCGACGAAGTCCGCTTCAAGCGCAATGCATAGCTCGATAATGCGGTCGATCTTGTCGATGTTGTGCCGGTGTGTGACGAAATTCAGCACCATTGGGTAGCCGTGGGCTTTTACCGCTCGGGCCATTTCCAGCTTCTGTGCGAAGGCTTTTTTTGAGCCAGCCAGCATGTTGTTCACTTGCTCGTCGCTGGCCTGGAAACTGATTTGAATGTGGTCAAGTCCGGCTTTTTTGAAATCGACGATTTTTTGTTCGGTGAGGCCGATGCCCGAGGTGATCAGGTTGGTGTAGTACCCAAGCCGCCGCGCTTCGGCAATCAGCTCGGCCAAGTCCTGGCGTACCAGCGGTTCGCCGCCGGAAAAACCGATTTGCGCCGCGCCCATCTCACGGGCTTCGCGCATCACCTTGAACCACTGTTCGGTGGTCAGTTCCTGGCCTTGCGCGGCGAAATCCAGCGGGTTGGAGCAGTACGGGCATTGCAACGGGCAGCGGTACGTCAACTCCGCCAGCAACCACAGTGGCAAGCCGGTTTTGGGGGTTGGCGGAATATACGGGCTGCTATCAGGCAAGTTCGATCCAGCGTTCAGCACGGGCGACCTCCATAAACTGCTCGACGTCGGCGCCGAGTTCTGGAAAGCCTGGGAACAGTTGGTCCAGCGCCTCGATAATCGCTTGGACACTGCGCTCTCCATCGATCAGGCCACCGATGGCGCTGGCACTCTCATTGAGCTTGATCATGCCTTCCGGGTAGAGCAACACATGGCTATTTTGCGCCGGTTCGAACTGGAAACGATAACCCTGGCGCCAGCGTGGAGTCAGTTGTCGATCGAAGCTCATAGGGCGATCCCCTTATGCCAAACGCGTTGGTCGGTAACGCTGTGATACGGAGGGCGGTTCAACTCGTAGGCCATGCTCATGGCATCCAGCATGCTCCACAGAATGTCCAATTTGAACTGCAGAATTTCCAGCATGCGCTGCTGGCCTTCGTATGTGGTGTAGTGCTGCAGCGTGATCGTCAGGCCATGTTCCACATCACGTCGGGCCTGGCCCAGGCGAGTACGGAAATACTCGTAACCCGTTGGGTCGATCCATGGATAGTGCTGTGGCCAGCTGTCCAGGCGCGATTGGTGAATCTGCGGCGCGAACAGTTCAGTCAGCGAACTGCTGGCCGCTTCTTGCCAGTTGGCGCGGCGGGCGAAATTGACGTAGGCATCAACAGCAAATCGTACACCGGGCAAGACTAATTCCTGCGAGCGCAATTGGTCCGGGTCCAGCCCTACGGCTTGGCCCAAACGCAACCAGGCTTCAATGCCGCCATCTTCCCCGGGGGCGCCGTCGTGGTCGAGCAAGCGTTGAATCCATTCGCGACGAACTTCCCGGTCCGGGCAGTTGGCCAGAATCGCGGCGTCTTTCAGCGGAATATTGACCTGATAATAGAAGCGGTTGGCGACCCAGCCCTGAATCTGCTCACGGCTCGCGCGGCCTTCGTACATCGCCACGTGGAACGGGTGATGAATGTGGTAATAAGCACCCTTGGCGCGCAGGGCCGCTTCGAATTCGATGGGTGACAGTGCAATGGCGTCGCTCATGGGGGCTCCTAAAGCTCGATACTCATGCCGTCGTAGGCAACTTCAACGTTACGTCGGACCAACTCGGCGCGCTCCGGGGAGTCTTCATCGAGGATCGGATTGGTGTTGTTGATGTGAATAAGCACTTTGCGTTGGGTAGGCAATTGCTCAAGTACCTCAAGCATGCCGCCGGGACCGTTTTGCGCCAGATGGCCCATCTCACGACCGGTGCGGGTGCCGACGCCGCGACGCTGCATTTCGTCGTCGTCCCACATCGTGCCGTCCACTAACAGACAGTCGGCGGCGGCCATTTGCTGCATCAACGCTTCATCGACTTTGCCCAGCCCTGGGGCATAGAACAGCTTGCCGCCGGTTTTCAGGTCTTCGACGATCAAGCCAATGTTATCGCCTGGGTGCGGGTCAAAACGGTGCGGCGAATAGGGGGGGGCAGCGCTGCGCAACGGGAACGGAGTAAAGCGCAGGTTCGGGCAAGCCGGGATGACGAAACTGCCCTCCAGCTCAATACGGTTCCAGCTTAAGCCACCGTTCCAGTGGGTCAACATGGGGAATAACGGGAAGCCGGTGCTCAGGTCTTCATGAACCATGTCGGTACACCAGACTTGATGCGGGCAGCCCTCGCGCAGGCTGAGCAGACCGGTCGTGTGGTCAATCTGGCTGTCCATCAACACGATCGCGCTGATGCCGGTGTCACGCAGGGCGCGGCCCGGTTGCATGGGCGCGAAGCCCTGCAATTGCGCGCGGATGTCGGGGGAAGCGTTGCATAACACCCAATTCACGCCGTCATCGGACAGGGCAATGGAGGATTGAGTGCGCGCCTGCGCCCGCAGGCTGCCGTCGCGAAAGCCCGCGCAGTTGACGCAGTTGCAGTTCCACTGAGGGAAACCACCGCCTGCGGCGGAACCTAGAATCTGAATGTGCATTTATGCTCC
>NZ_JAMFRV010000062.1 GCF_026224925.1 Pseudomonas sp.
ACATACCTCCGAACTCAGCAGGGGATGTCCGACATATCGGATGGACCTCAACAGTCCTGACCATCTAATTCTTTAGACAAATATCGAACTAAGCTTTTGTATCGATCAGGGCATTCGCTCTAGAGGCTTCGGCCCGTTCTTTGATGGCCAGCATCACCACCAGTGCAGTATTCATGCTCACTAGCACTTGCTTGGCAAAGCCATGCCCTTCTTCAATGTACTTCTTAGTATCCTCAAGAACGAACCGCAAGTAAGCGAAAGCGTCAATTTTTTTGCCAAAATTAATTTGATTACCTGACGAGTTAAACTCACAGTTCATCGTACCTATAATACTGCACACCCCCTCATCAATAACGCCTAGTTCAGACAAGGCAACGCTGAGCGCCATCATCTCGCGGGTTGTACTGTTTTCACCGTCAAATGCGGACAAATCAAAATCCAATCCTTCCAACCTCACCTCATTGGTTACTGTCTTGTCAGCCCAATACTGCCGCGACTTTTGAGCAAGACCTGCTTCAACTGAGGAAAAGCCAGTATTCGTCAACTTGAACTTACTGTCTGGAATATAGACGTAATCTGTAAGCCTGGCCTGTAAGGTATCAAAATTAAATATCATAAAAGACTCCATAATCGACGTCATTGCTTCCGTCTTATCGGAGCTTACCCAAGAAAGCTTTAACGAAATTTATCTTAAAACTAGATATTCAGAAGAGCCCTACATATCCACCTAGAAACGTCCTACAAAAACAACTAAGCCGATCAAGTGATCGGCTTATTTTTAAAAACCTACCAACTAACTCAAGCAGAATACTTTTGCAAGTTCAGCATCATCTCTTTCAACGCCTCCCCGGTATCCCTGGGATGCGAAGCCCCTTCAAAATCACCAATCTTCTCCCAACTCGCCGCGACATCTTCCGGACTAAAGCCTGCACGCGGATCAAATCCAGCGCCGATACTACGTTCCCAGCGGGTTTTGCCGATCCAGCCGCCGCCTACCTCAAACAAGCCCGAGGTTTCAGTGCACTGCTCGCTGCCGAGAAACACCACCAGCGGGCTGATTAGCTCGGGCTTGAGCATGTCGAAGACGGCGGCGGGGATGAGTCCTTCAGTCATGCGCGTACCACCGGTTGGGGCGATGGCGTTGACCAGAATGTTGTTCTTGCGACCTTCCAGGGCCAAGGTGCGCGTCAGGCCATACAAGCCCAGTTTGGCCATGCCATAGTTGGACTGGCCAAAGTTGCCGTAGATGCCGGAGGTCGAAGCGGTAAAAATCACCCGTCCGTAGTTTTGCTCGCGCATGTGTGGCCAAGCGGCGTGGGTGACTTTGTAAGCGCCTTCGACGTGGACGCGGTAGACCAAGTCCCAATCGGCGTCGTCCATCTTCGCGAAGGTTTTGTCGCGCAGAATTCCGGCGTTGTTGACTACCACGTCGATGCGACCAAACGCATCCAGGGCGTTCTGGACAATCTTGTCGCCGTCAGTGACCGAATCGTGGTTGGCGACTGCAGTGCCGCCCGCTTCGCGAATCTCGCCAACCACTCGGTCTGCTGCCGAGGCATTGGCACCTTCGCCGTGAGCCGAACCGCCTAGGTCGTTGACCACCACGCGCGCGCCATGCTTGGCAAACAACAACGCATGGGCACGGCCTAAACCTCCGCCAGCACCGGTGACGATCACGACTTTATCTTCAAAACGCACAGGCTCACTCATGGACAGCTCCAACAAAGGTAGGCAATGGTTTGAGTGTCGATCACTCAGCGCTGGGTCACAATCAACTCAGTTCGTTCTGAATAGTGCGCGATAAGGCAGCGGGATGCACGTAAGCGAAGACGTATCAGGAAAGGGTGATTTCCCGACTCTGGGCGCCTAATGCAGACCGAAACGCCATGTAATGGCGCAACACCAAAACCGGTGCCTCAATCTGCGGGTAGTGACCAATATCCTGTAGCAGCACGGTATCGGCCTCCGGGATCAGTTGCCGGTAGCGCTCGACCATGTGTGCGCCCGAAATAGGGTCTGCCGCACCATCGATTACCCGCATAGGAACGGCGCCCTTCCGCATGGCCGCCACCCAGCGATCACGTTGCACGATACGTTCGGGGATGTAATGGATCAGGCGGTGAATGACCCGCGGCCCTTGATGGGTTTCGATCAAGCTCCAGAAGTCGTCCATCTCGCTTTCACTGGGGCGAGTGTTGGGGCCAAATATCTGATTAAAACTTTTGACCAGGCTTTGACGACTGAACAGACGCCCCATCAACCAACCCACCGGGCTGAGCAGCAGGCTTTGAACCAGTAACCGGCGGTGGGTTTCAGGGAACAATCCGCCGTTGAGAAAAACACAGCTGGCCATGCTGAAACTGCCGTCGCAGTGCCTGGCCAGCAATTCTTGAGCGACGCTGTCACCGTAGTCATGTGCGAGTACATGCACCGGCTGCGTGACATTTAGATGGTTGAGCAATGCTTGCTGTACATCCGCCTGTTCGAGCAAGGTGTATTCATGTTTAAGGGGCTTGGAGGAGTCACCAAAGCCCAGCATGTCGCAGGCGATTACCCGGTAGTGCTGAGCCAGGGGCCGCCATAGATAGTGCCAATCCCAACTGGCTGTGGGAAAGCCGTGAATCAGCAGCAACGGTTCGCCTTTCCCCGACGCCCAATAACGGAGGGTCTGGCCGCGAAACGCAAAGTCCTGACCACAAGTGCGCCAGACGCTTAACGGGATCTCGGCCAGTGACATTACTCTTTATAGCTCGGATCGAGCGTGTCGACCTTGCGCAGCAGCGCAGGCCAGGCCAACGCACCGCCCATGCCCTGTGGACTTTTAGTCACCATTGCCACCATTACTTTCGCGCCAGCCAGAATCTGGCTATTGATGGGGATCAGCTCAGCGCCGCCGTTTTGCGCCAGCACCTGTATGTCACAGGCGCGCTGGAAGTTGAACATCATCAAGAAGGCGTCGGCGATGCTACTGGCACACGTCAACAGGCCATGATTGTTGAGCATCAAAAAGGAGTTATCACCCAAGTCGGCTTGTAGCCGGGCTTTTTCTTCATGATTAAGCGCGACACCTTCGTAGGCGTGATAAGCCAGACTAGAGAGGACGAAAATCGACTGCTGACTGATGGGCAGAATTCCCTGCTTCTGTGCAGAAACCGCAACCCCGGCCGCAGTGTGCGTATGAATGACGCAAGCAACGTCGTGGCGCACTTCATGAATGGCGCTGTGGATGGTGTATCCCGCCGGATTGATCTCGTAGGGGCTTTCCATCAGTTTGTTACCGGCCTGATCAACCTTGACCAAACTAGAGGCGGTGATTTCGTGAAACATCAAGCCGTATGGATTGATCAGAAAGTCTTCGGTGCCCGGCACCTTGGCGGAAATATGCGTGAAGATCAGATCATCCCAACCGTGCATCGCAACCAGCCGATAACACGCAGCCAAATCTACCCTGGTCTGCCACTCAGCGGCGCTTACCTGGTCTCGAACATTTTGGGAGGGTAAAACGTGGGCGATACTCACGGCGTTCACCTCGGCAGTTTTCTTATGGGTTATAGAGGATGTGGCGTTCAGTCTAGTCAGTGCTGAGTGTCCCCGTAGTTGCATTAGCAGCCAGCTTACTGGCCGAGCGAGTCAACTCAGAGCAAAGCGGACAACAAGGGTGCCGCGAATAGATTCAGTAAGCCAATCAAGCACCGAGCTGATCAATAAACGTTGCCAGCCAAGGCTCCGCGTCGGCTTCAGGGTTGACCGTTTCGCTGGCATCCAGTCGCAACATGGGTTGTATTTCACGAATGCCCAGTTCGCCAAACAGCTCACGCACCTGCTCACCGCCGCCACAGAAGGTATCGCCATAGCTCGCGTCACCCAAAGCAATCACGCCACCGGGTAGCCCGCGCCAGGCAATCGGTAAGATGTCGCGAATCTGTGAGTACAGCGGCAGGAGATTGTCGGGCAGTTCGCCAAGCCCGGTGGTAGATGTTACAACCAGAAATACTTCAGGCGCATATGCCTGCAATTCGGCCAACGATACGCGAGGGTTGTGCCAGACTTCATGACCAGCGCCGCGAAGAATGTTTGCGGCGTGCCGGGCCACTTCTTCGGCAGACCCATAGACCGACCCGGAAAGAATAGCGACTTTCATAAATTGATCCTGTAAGCGCAGTAAAAAACGGCTGGTATTATGCCCCAAGCGGGCTTGATGTCTTAGAATGTTGCCTCGGTAATCAAGTCGGAAATTTTCCGTGATAAATGCAAAGCTGCTTCAACTGGTAGTCAACGCCTCAAATGACGGGATTGTGGTCGCCGAGCAAGAAGGTGACGACAACATCCTTATCTATGTAAACCAAGCGTTCGAAACCCTGACCGGCTATTGCGAAGAAGACATACTTTACCGCGACTGTCGCTTCCTGCAGGCCGATGATCGCGATCAAACGGCTCTCGATGTCATCCGCAAAGCCATTGCGCAAGGGCAACCGAGCCGCCAAGTGCTGCGCAATTATCGTAAAGATGGCAGCGCCTTCTGGAACGAATTGTCCATCACACCCGTGTTCAACGAAGCGGATCAGCTAACCTATTTCATAGGCATTCAAAAAAACGTCAGTGATCAGGTAGAGGCACAACAACGTGTCGTCGAGCTTGAAACAGAACTAGCACTGGCGCGAGCGGAGATAGATTTGTTAAAAAGTGACCGACGGCCGTAACTAATGACTGAATTAGTTGTCTGCCTTCTATTAATCGAATAATCGAGCTTTGCCATGCAGCGCGATACCCTGCTTACTCAGGACGAGCTGGACTTCATTCAGAACATGCAGCACAACCCGAAGCTGAACGTGCGCGACCCGTCGCGCAGCCTGCTGGTCAACGGCGGCGTGCAGATTCATGAACTGCTGACACGTTTGGCCGCCCATGAGCAAGTCACGCTTCAGGCTCAATTCGAAAACCAGCAAATGACATTTCCGCTGCACTTGGTGGAAGACGAATTCCACGCTATGCATCTTCAGTTGGGCGCCCCCAGTATTTACGATGATAAAGGCCCGAAGTCTCGCCCATGGCGCTTGAGCCTGCCCGAACCACTGCCACTGGAAACCGAAAAGGGCTCACTGTCGGCGTTGTGGGTGCACGAAATATCGTTCAAGGGCATCTTGCTGGAAAATCGCAAGGCGACTAAACCACCCAAATATTTCTCACTGTGGTTCTCCCCCGCAGGTCATGCCCCCATCGCACTGCGCGGTACATTCGAACGACTCACCGAACACGGTTTGGCAGCTTATCGCCTAAGCCAGAGAAACAAGGAGGACACTGAGCTATTGCGCCAGTACATCCTGCAGCAGCATCAGTTGGCACATCCCGTACCACGTTAGTTAAGTAATGCAGGCAGCGCACCAGGCCAGGGCGCCAGGAAATGCGCAGCCGCTACGTATCCAGATGACCCGCCAAAAACTGCCGTAAACAGCGTTGCATCAGCCGGCCGTCGCTGCCGATGCAGGCAATCGGCGAACCCGCCAAGCTGTCCTGCGCCAAACCTGAAGCTTCACCCGCCAGCAACACCGGACAATCCAGCGTCAATGCCAACCGTTTCAATCGGCGAGGCAGATCATCGGCTGGAGGATGGTTGGAATACACCACCAACGCCTGCGGCTGAATTTTTTCGCAGACCAGGCTTAATTCCTCCAGCGGTTGGCCCAAGGCCAACACGCTGACAGATAGGTCGGTTGTACCCAGCAAAAGACCCGCTACCCACAGCTCCAACTCTCGGCATTCGCCGGGGATGGCAGCCAGCAGCACGCATGCCCCTGCTGTGCCCCGCGACATCTGCGAACGCTGGAGTGTTCGCCCACGCAGGAAATTATCCAGGAACAGCCACTCACTGGCCTGTCCAAACTTATCCTGATGCAGCAGGAACTCTTGCCACACCGGCATGAAAATATCCTGAAACACCACGATCATTGGGTAGCTGGAAAATATTTGGCCGTATAGTTGTTCCAGACGGCGCTCATCAAATGCGCGAGTCGCCCGGCGCACATGGGCCTGCCACTCTTTCCATTCGTTGAGCGAGCCCTCTGCCTGGACGTCGCTGGGCAAGCCTTTGACAACGGCAGCCTTAGCCAGAATCTTGCCAACCTTGCTGACGGCCACGCCACGCTCGATCCAGCCCAGAATGCTACGAACCTCTTCAATGTCGGCTTGGGAATACAGCCGATGGCCACTCTCGGTACGCGTGGGCTGGATCAGCCCGTAGCGTCGTTCCCACGCACGCAGAGTGACCGGGTTGATTCCGGTCATACGCGACACTTCGCGAATAGGGAATAACTCTTCTTGTTTGAGGCCGTCTAGTTGCAGGCCACCGTCTAAAGCGGGGCCGATAACAGAATCAGTCATGTCAGGCATCGATTGAATACAGTCGGGCATTGTACCCACAACCCCGCCCCTCAAACACAGCCTCACAACCACAAGGCTGTAGCTTATTTCTCGAACTCAGGAATAATCCTTGCTTGTCTTTAAGCGCAGCCCACCACCCTGGTGCTGCGCTATGCGAACTCCTTACCCAGGAATCTCGCCTCGTCTTACGGAGATACACAATGTCTACCTCTCCCGTCACCCTGATGGTTGCCCGCCGTGTCGCCCACGGCCGATATGAAGAGCTGTTTGCCTGGCTGCGCGAAGGCGAGCAACTGGCCACCGACTTTCCCGGTTATCTGGGTTCGGGCGTTCTGGCTCCGCCACCCGATGGCGACGAATTTCAGATTATCTTTCGATTCTCCGACCAACACACTATGCACGCTTGGGAGCATTCGGCATCAAGAAGCACTTGGCTGGTGCGTGGCAGCGGTCTATTTGCTCAACCGTCCGAACATCGTGTAAGCGGTATCGAAGGCTGGTTCGGCACCGCCGGTCAGCGTCCACCGCCGCGCTGGAAGCAGGCCGTAGCAATCTGGCTGGCGTTCTTTCCGGTTTCTTTGCTGTTCAATTTTGTCCTGGGTCCGCTGCTGGGCGAACTGACGCTCGTCACCCGAGTCCTGGTCAGTACCTTGGCCCTCACACCGCTCATGGTGTTCTTGTTTATTCCGCTGTCGACCCGCCTGCTCGCGCGCTGGCTGCACAGCGCACCTCGCTCGCGGACCCGCACCGCAGAATCGGCAACCAGCCGCTGACCTCCCGGGCGCAAACAGTGCCCGCCGCGCAGCACCGGTTGTTCGGCCTGGGTCATTGGTATAACTTTGCTGCAGATAATAGCCAGTTGATGGCTTCGTTGGCCTGAGCACGGCGTTTTTTTTCACCCGTGCTCTGCCTTTACTGTGATGCGTGAGTTGTCCGATGGTTTTTGCCACCCCACCTGTTCTGATCACTGGCGCCAGCCAGCGCGTCGGCCTGCATTGCGCAAAACGCTTGCTGGCGGAGGGCCAACCGGTCATTTTCAGTTACCGCAGCGAACGTCCGGGGGTGCAGCAATTGCTGGATCTGGGGGCGATTGCTATTCACGCCGACTTCTCGTCTGAAGCGAACATCCTGGCGTTCATCGAAGAACTCAACACCCACACCGACAGCCTGCGGGCGATCGTCCATAATGCGTCGCAGTGGCTGGCGGAAACGCCGGGGGATGAAGCCGCAGCGTTCACTCAGATGTTCGGTGTGCACATGTTGGCGCCGTACCTGATAAACCTGCATTGCGCCCCACTCCTACAGCGCTCCCCGGTGGCCGATATCATCCATGTCAGCGATGATGTGACCCGCAAAGGCAGCAGTAAACACATTGCTTACTGCGCCAGCAAGGCCGGGCTTGAAAGCTTGACGCTGTCTTTTGCGGCCAAGTTCGCACCCAGAATCAAAGTCAACGGCATTGCGCCAGCGCTGTTGATGTTTCAACCTGACGACGACGCGGCGTACCGCGCCAGTACCCTGAAAAAATCTGCCATGGGCATAGAACCTGGAGCCGAGGTGATCTACCAGAGTCTGCGCTATCTGCTGGATAACCCTTACGTTACCGGCACAACCTTGACTGTAAACGGCGGTCGGCACGTTAAGTAAGCCGCCCCGTGAGGATCTTTTATGACCTTGCTCCTGCCACAGCACTACCGTGAAATCCTTGTCGGCGTGGGTGAAGACCCCGATCGCGAGGGATTGGTGGACACACCGAAACGTGCCGCTAAAGCGATGCAGTATTTGTGTCGAGGTTATGAACAGAGCATCGAAGAGGTCGTCAACGGCGCACTGTTCGCCTCCGACAATGATGAGATGGTGATCGTCAAAGACATCGAGCTGTACTCGTTGTGCGAGCATCATTTGTTGCCTTTCATAGGCAAGGCCCACGTGGCCTACATCCCGACTGGTAAAGTGCTGGGGTTATCGAAGATCGCACGCATCGTCGACATGTTCGCCAGGCGCCTGCAGATTCAGGAAAACCTCACCCGGCAAATCGCCGATACCGTTAGAGAAGTCACTAACGCCGCTGGCGTCGCCGTGGTAATTGAAGCCCAGCACATGTGCATGATGATGCGCGGCGTCGAGAAACAGAACTCGACCATGATGACCTCGGTAATGCTCGGCGCATTCCGTGATTCGAGCACGACCCGTCAGGAATTTTTGCAATTGATTGGACGGAGCAGGTAGGCATGTCAAGACTTGAACCAGGTACCGCGCGAATTCGGGTCAAAGACCTGTGCTTGCGCACGTTCATCGGCATCAATGAGGACGAAATCGTCAATAAACAGGATGTGTTGATCAACCTGACAATCCTGTATGCGGCGCAACAAGCGGTGCGTGATAACGACATCGACCATGCCCTGAACTACCGCACTATTACCAAGGCGATCATCCAGCACGTGGAAGGCAATCGCTTCGCGCTGCTCGAACGGCTGACCCAGGAAGTGCTTGATTTGGTGATGAGCCACGAGGCCGTCATGTACGCCGAGGTTGAAGTCGACAAGCCGCACGCCCTGCGCTTCGCCGAGTCGGTGTCGATAACGCTGGCTGGACAGCGTTAAAATAGCCCTTATCATCCGAACCATTCAATTGCCTGACCGAGCCCATCATGACTGACCAAGAACGCCTAGAACTCGAAGCCGCTTCCTTTCGCCGACTGGTCGCGCATTTGGACAGCCGCAAAGACGTCCAGAACATCGACCTGATGAACCTTTCCGGATTCTGCCGTAACTGCCTTTCAAAATGGTACAAAGCCGCCGCCGATGAAAAGCACATCGAGATCAGCCTTGATGACGCCCGCGAAGTGGTTTACGGCATGCCGTATGGCGAGTGGAAGAGCAAATATCAACAAGAAGCCAGCGTTGAGCAAAATGCCGCGTTCGCCAAGGACAAAAAGCATGACTGACTTTAATAACCTGCGGGCCAGCCTGCGCAGCGGCCAACATCCGTTTGCCGATACCTTGGCGTTTATCGCTGAGGGTTATACCTATCACCCGCAAGCCTTCACCAACGGCAACGTCGAAAACGCCGCCGGGCAGAACGAAGGTTCGTGCAAGACCCTGGGTCTGGCAATGCTCGAAGGCTTTAGCGACGAAGAAACCCTACTGGCGTTCGGCGAGCACTATCGCTCGGTGCAGGCCACCCCAGAGGGCAGCGATCACTCCAATATCCGCGCATTGATATCCAACGGTCTGGCCGGAGTGACGTTTGACGGCGCGCCGCTCACGCGCAAAGAATGACAGTGTGACGACGAGCAAAAAACCGGCTGATGCCGGTTTTTTTGTCACTAAATCGGGCGCTTGGGCTTAGAACGAAGCGTTCTTCAGGCCGTCGAGATAACGCTCAACGTCCAATGCGGCCATGCAACCGGCGCCAGCAGAGGTGATCGCTTGATGATACACGTGGTCAGCCACGTCGCCCGCAGCGAACACGCCGTCGATATTGGTCGCTGTCGCATTACCTTCGCGACCGCCTTGAACAACCATGTAGCCGTCTTTCAAGGTCAACTGGCCTTCGAACAACGACGTATTCGGCGTGTGCCCGATGGCGATGAACACACCATCGACTTTCAGCTCATCACTGGTGCCATCGTTGTTGCGCAAGCGTGCGCCAGTCACGCCCATGTTGTCGCCCAGCACTTCTTCCAGAGTGGAATTGAGCTTGAGCACAATCTTGCCTTCGGCAACCCGCGCATGCAGCTTGTCGATCAGGATCTTCTCAGCGCGAAAGGTTTCGCGGCGGTGAACCAAGGTTACTTTGCTGGCGATGTTGGCCAGATACAGCGCCTCTTCAACGGCCGTGTTACCACCGCCGACGACTGCCACTTCACGGTTGCGGTAGAAGAAACCGTCGCACGTTGCACAGGCTGATACGCCTTTGCCCATGAACGCCTCTTCTGACGGCAAGCCCAGGTAACGAGCGCTCGCGCCGGTAGCGATAATCAGCGCATCACAGGTGTAGGTAGCGTTGTCGCCCTTGAGGCTGAACGGCTTACCGGCCAGGTCCACTGCGTTGATGTGATCGAACACCACTTCGGTTTCGAAACGCTCCGCGTGCTCTTTCATCCGCTCCATCAGTACCGGGCCGGTAAGGCCGTGGGGGTCGCCCGGCCAGTTATCGACTTCGGTGGTGGTGGTCAATTGACCACCCGCTTGCATGCCGGTGATCAGTAACGGCTTGAGGTTAGCGCGCGCCGCGTACACCGCAGCGCTATAACCGGCAGGGCCGGAGCCAAGAATAATCACTCGAGAATGACGTACTTCAGACATGACACGCTCCTATTGACCGACCTCTGTGAGGCAGGGTCGGCACGCCGGCGTACCGGCTGGACTAAAAAGGACCGCACAAGCACTTGGGGAAGGCTTTAAACACGGCGGTCCTGAAATTGGAGGCTGCGGCCGGGGCCGTCGCCAGGGTATTGCCACGCTTGGGTAATATGCAGAGAAGCTTATCCGAGGAGGCGCAGATTAAGGAAATATGGTTTCACAATCCACCTCATAGGTCACCTCTATACCCCGCTATATGTATCCACCTCTAACGTAGACTTTACCGTGCCGCGATTGTTACCGCGAATGTCGCAGCTTTCCCGCGCCCCATAAAGCCGGTAAGGTCTGCCCGATTCCCCTGATCGGTAGCTGCCATGCCCGCCCCTGTCCTCTCTGGCCCCCAATACCTGCGCGAAGGCCTGAAATTGGTCTTGAGCCCTGGCTTGCGCTTGTTCGTCCTGTTGCCGCTGACCATTAACCTGCTGCTGTTCGGCGGTCTGATCTACCTCGCCATGCATCAATTCGGTATGTGGGTCGACACCTTCATGCCGGAACTGCCGACATGGCTGAGCTTCCTCAACTACATCATCTGGCCACTGTTCGTGGTTCTGGTGATTTTGATGGTGTTCTTCACCTTCACCATGATCGCCAACGTAATCGCCGCACCGTTCAACGGGTTTTTGGCTGAAAAGGTTGAAGTGGTGCTACGTGGTACCGATGATTTCCCGACGTTCAGTTGGGCCGAACTGCTAGAAATGGTGCCGCGCACCTTCAGCCGCGAGATGCGCAAACTGGGGTACTTCCTGCCCCGAGCCCTTGGGCTGCTGATCCTGTCTTTTATTCCCGTGGTTAACGTAATAGCGGCGCCGCTCTGGCTGTTGTTCGGCGTCTGGATGATGGCGATCCAGTACATCGACTACCCGGCCGACAACCACAAACTCGGCTGGAACGAGATGCTGGCCTGGCTGCG
>NZ_JAMFRV010000631.1 GCF_026224925.1 Pseudomonas sp.
CGAAATCGAAGACGGCATCGCCTGGGTCATCCTCAACCGCCCGGAAAAACGCAATGCCATGAGCCCGACCCTGAACCGCGAAATGATCGAGGTGCTGGAGGTCCTCGAACAGGATCCTGACGCCGGCGTGCTGGTGCTGACCGGGGCCGGTGAGGCCTGGACCGCCGGTATGGATTTGAAGGAGTATTTCCGCGAAGTGGATGCCGGCCCGGAAATCCTCCAGGAAAAAATCCGCCGCGAAGCCTCCCAGTGGCAATGGAAACTGCTACGAATGTATGCCAAACCGACTATCGCGATGGTCAACGGCTGGTGCTTTGGCGGCGGTTTCAGCCCACTGGTCGCCTGTGACCTGGCGATATGCGCGGACGAAGCGACCTTCGGCCTGTCGGAGATCAACTGGGGCATTCCGCCGGGCAATCTGGTGAGCAAGGCCATGGCTGATACCGTGGGCCATCGCCAGTCGCTTTATTACATCATGACCGGCAAGACCTTTGGCGGTCAGAAAGCTGCCGAGATGGGCCTGGTCAACGAGAGTGTGCCGCTGGCGCAACTGCGTGAAGTGACGATCGATCTGGCGCGTAACCTGCTGGAGAAAAATCCGGTGGTGCTGCGTGCGGCCAAGCATGGTTTCAAACGCTGCCGCGAGCTGACCTGGGAGCAGAACGAGGACTACCTGTACGCCAAGCTCGATCAGTCGCGACTGCTCGATACTGAGGGCGGACGCGAACAGGGCATGAAGCAGTTTCTTGATGACAAGAGTATCAAGCCCGGCCTGCAGACCTACAAACGCTAAACCCGATTCAAGGCATAAAACAATAACAAGGATGCAGCCAGACGCTGCCATGCTTGCACCGGGCCGCTTGAGTGCTGGTCGGTGCCGGCATGCCTTGATGGAGGATAACGACGTGAGTTCCGAATTCAGACCGCAGCCCCAATCCGACGTTGCTCAACCACGTTACCGCCACGTATCCATTGGCCATTCTGCTGTGGACGTGAGTGAGCGTCACGGCATCTTGCACATGCGCTCCCTGGCGCCGTTGGCGCCATTACCCGCGCGCCTGCTCGACCGCTTGGTGCATTGGGCAAAGGTGCGTCCACAGCAGACATTTATCGCCGCCCGAGAACAAGGCGGCGATTGGCGTCGGGTCAGTTATGCCCAGATGCTCGACAGCGTTCGTGCTATCGCCCAAAGCCTGCTCGGCTACGGGCTTTCGGCCGAGCGACCGCTGGCGATCCTTTCGGGCAACGACATCGAACATTTGCAGATTGCCCTGGGCGCGATGTATGCGGGGATTCCCTATTGCCCGGTTTCTCCGGCCTATTCGTTGCTGTCCCAGGATTTCGCCAAGCTGCGGCATGTTTGCGATCTGCTGCAGCCGGGGCTGGTATTTGTCAGCGACACGGCCGCCTACCAGCGGGCGATCGGTGCGGTGTTACCAGCCGAGACGCCATTGGTTGCCGTGCGCGGACAAGTGCCAGGGCGTCGCCAGGTGACCTTCGCTAGCCTGCTCGAGCGCCCAGGTAGTGCAGAGGCCGATGCGGCCTTCGCCGCCACGGGACCGGATAGCATTGCCAAATTCTTGTTCACCTCGGGTTCGACCAAGCTACCCAAGGCGGTCATTACCACTCAGCGTATGCTCTGCGCCAACCAGCAAATGCTGTTGCAGACCTTTCCGGTGTTTGGCGAGGAGCCGCCGGTACTGGTGGACTGGCTACCGTGGAACCATACCTTCGGTGGCAGTCACAACGTTGGCATCGTGCTTTACAACGGAGGCACCTTTTACCTGGATGACGGCAAGCCCACGGTTCAGGGGTTCGCCGAAACCCTGCGCAACCTCAAGGAGATTTCGCCGACCGCCTACCTGACCGTACCCAAGGGCTGGGAGGAACTGGTCACCGCGCTGGAAAACGATGGCGAGTTGCGTGAGTGTTTTTTTGCTCGCATGAAGCTGTTCTTTTTCGCCGCTGCCGGCCTCTCGCAGAGTGTCTGGGATCGGCTCGATCGGGTCGCCGAACAACACTGCGGCGAACGCATCCGCATGATGGCCGGACTCGGCATGACCGAAGCATCTCCCTCTTGCACCTTCACCACCGGGCCGCTGTCCATGGCCGGTTACATTGGTCTTCCCGCGCCGGGTTGCGAGGTCCGGCTGGTGCCGGTGGATGGCAAGCTGGAAGGGCGTTTCCGTGGTCCGCACATCATGCCCGGCTACTGGCGTGCAGCGCAGCAGACCGCCGAAGTTTTCGACGATGAAGGCTTCTACTGTTCCGGTGATGCCATCAAGCTGGCCGATCCGAGCAATCCGCAACTTGGCCTGATGTTCGATGGCCGCATCGCTGAAGACTTCAAATTGTCCTCCGGGGTGTTTGTCAGTGTCGGCCCGCTGCGTAATCGTGCGGTACTGGAGGGCTCACCCTATGTGCAGGACCTCGTTGTCACGGCGCCGGATCGCGAGTGCCTGGGCGCACTGGTCTTTCCCCGGCTGTATGAGTGTCGTCGTCTTTCGGGTTTGACCAAGGTCGCCAGCGATGCCGAGGTGCTGGCCAGCGCGCCGGTTCGGGCGTGGTTCGGCGACTGGCTGCAACGGCTCAATCGCGAAGCCACCGGCAACGCCAGTCGCGTGGAGTGGATCGCGTTGCTCGACGAGGTCGCGTCTATCGACCGTGGTGAAATCACTGACAAAGGCTCGATCAACCAGCGGGCGGTCTTGCAATGGCGTGCTGCCAAGGTCGAGGCGTTATATCGCGGCGAAGACCTATCGATCCTGCGCGCCGGTCCACGGTCTTGAGTTGCGCGGGGCAGTATGCGGCTTTTAGGGATGTGGCGATTCTTGAGGCGGTGCGCACACCTTGGGTCGACCTCGGTGGCGCGCTGGCCCAGGTATCTCCCATTGATCTGGGTATCAAGGTCGGTCGTGAAGTGCTGGCCCGTGCCGGGCTTGATCCGCGGACCGTCGACACGGCGTTGGCCGGCTCCATGGCCCAGGCCAGCTTCGACGCCTATCTACTGCCACGCCACATCGGTCTTTACAGTGGTGTGCCGCAACAGGTGCCGGCGCTGGCGGTGCAGCGCATTTGCGCCACTGGTTTCGAGCTGTTGCGCCAGGCCGGTGAGCAACTTCGCGACGGCGCGGAACTGGCGCTGTGTGTCGGCGCCGAATCCATGTCGCGCAACCCGATTGCTGCCTACACCCATCGGGACGGATTTCGTCTCGGTGCGTCGGTGGACTTCAAGGATTTCCTCTGGGAGGCGCTGTACGACCCGGCACCGGGACTGGACATGATAGCCACGGCGGAAAACCTTGCCAGGCGTTATGACCTGAGTCGCAAAACGGTGGATACCTATGCCCTCAACAGCCATGAGCAAGCGTTGCAAGCGCGGACCTCTGGCTGGTTCACCGATGAAATCGTCGCAGTGCGCAACGAGTCGTTCGCGCTGGACGGCTATCAGCCACGGGGCATTACGCTGCCGCGTCGGGTGGACGCAGTTACCCTCGACAGCCATCCTCGGCCCACTGATTTTCTCGGGTTGGCGAAGTTGCAGGCGATTCATGCGGGGGGCGTACAAACCGCCGGCAACAGCTGTGCTGTGGTAGACGGTGCAGCGGCGGTGCTGGTCGGTCGCGCGTCGGCTGGTACGCGACCCGCACTGGCAAACCTGCTGGCGACGGCAGTGGTCGGCGTGGCCCCGGAGTTCATGGGGATCGGCCCGGTTCCGGCGATCCAGCTGCTGCTGCAACGCAGCGGGTTGGCGCAGGACGATATTGCCCTGTTCGAAATCAACGAGGCGCAAGCCGCGCAGGTGCTGGCAGTGGTCCAGGCGCTGGAGCTGGATATCAATAAGCTCAACTGCCGTGGCGGATCAATTGCCCTCGGCCACCCATTGGCCGCCACCGGCCTGCGTCTGGTGATGACCCTGGCCCGGCAGTTGCGCGAGCAAAATCTACGCTATGGAATCGCCGCTGCTTGTGTCGGCGGCGGGCAGGGCATGGCCGTGCTGATCGAGAACCCGCAGTACCACTGCTGAGGTCTGAGAGACTTAGCGCGGTTTGGCATGTTTTTCCAGGTGGCGGACACGGAGTGCTCGTGTCGGTGGTGTGCGAGTTGATCTGCAGCTTGCGCAAGGCTTGCGTTACTATGGCCGCCCACGTTTTCTGGAAGTTGCCTGGATGAGTAAGCCCGGTCAATTGGTGCTGATAGCGCTGCGCAAGATGATCGCCTCGGGCGAGCTGGCAGCTGGCGAGCGACTGATGGAAATCCCCACGGCGGAGCTGTTCGGGGTGTCCCGGATGCCGGTTCGCATGGCTTTTCGAACCCTCGAACAGGAAGGGTTGCTGGTGCGGTTCGGCGGTAGAGGGTTTCAGGTGCGCTCGGTCAGTGCCGATGACATCGCCGGTGCCGTCGAGGTGCGTGGAGTGCTCGAAGGCCTGGCGGCGCGTCAGACCGCCGAGCGCGGACTTTCGGCGCAAGGGCGTGCGATCCTGGAACTATGCCTGCTGCAAGGCGACGAGTTATTCAACAAGGGGTATGTCACCGAGGACGATCTCGAGGCCTACCATGATCTCAATATGCGCTTCCATCAGGTGATCGTCGAAGGCAGCCATAACGCTGCCATCGCCGATGCACTGGCGCGCAATGACCACCTGCCTTTTGCTTCGGTGACCGCGCTGGCGGTAGATCGCAACGACATGGCCCGCGAGTATCGGCGTTTCAACTACGCCCACATGCAACATCATTCCGTCTTCGATGCCTTGATCAATCGCCAGGGTGCCCGCGCCGAAGCGATCATGCGTGAACACGCCAACGCTACCCTGCGCTATGCCGAGATATTTGGTTCTGCGACAGCCAATGAGCGGATGAAGGTCATTCACCGCTCTGAGTGAGGGCTGGTTTTTTCAGATATCCAATACCAGCAGCGGTGATTTCGAGCGTGAGCAGCACGGAGTGAACTGGTCATTGAGTGCCTGCTCATTTTCGCTGAGGAACAGGTCGCGGTGATCCGGTACACCCTCCAGCACCCTGGTCAGGCACGTGCCGCAAATGCCTTGTTCGCAGGACATGGCGATATCGATACCATGGCTTTCCAGTACTTGAACCACGGTCCTGTCGGCCGGGATTTCGAAGACCTGCCCCGTGCTGCTGACCTTGACCGAAAAGCGCCCATCGTTACGGGTATCGGTTGGCGTGGCGGCAAAGTATTCGCGGTGTAGCGCGTCTTCCTGCCAACCTTGAGCCCTGGCACTGTCCAGCACGTGCTGCATAAAACCACCCGGACCGCAGACATACAGATGAACGTTTTCTTCTGGATGGGCCAGTACCTTGGTCGCGTTCAGCGCTGTCTCGGGTTGTTCATCGAAATGCAGAAATACCCGGTCGGCGAAAGACGAGTTCTTGATTCGTTCGACAAAGGCGGCTCGTTCGCTCGATCGGGCGCAGTAATGCATTTCGAAGTCCGCGTCGCTGTGGGCAAGGCGTTCAGCCATGCACAGAATCGGCGTGATACCGATGCCGCCGGCAAATAACAAGCTGCGCCTGGCCTGGTGTGCCAGCGGGAACAGATTGCGTGGCTCGCTGATGCGCAAGCGGTC
>NZ_JAMFRV010000063.1 GCF_026224925.1 Pseudomonas sp.
TCGTGCAGCTCGCGGTAGGTGATGTTGCGGTGTTCAGAAGGATCGTCGCCTTCCCAGATTATTGCGATCTGATCGCCGCGTTCAGCCAGATGACGGTCCAGACAGTTATAAGAAACGTTCAAGGTGCCGTCGGCGAACCATTTGATGTCGACATGGTGATCGTCGAAGGAGGTTTGCTTGACCAAAGTGAAGGGTTTGATCCAATCAAGACGCTGGGCTTGCTCACGCCAGAAGCCATCGGGGTTAACCACCGACTGCTGATACATGGCTTTGTAAGTCGCCTCGTCGGTCAGCGTTGTAGCTAAAACCTCGGGGCGAACAGGATATACGGAAGCCGCACTCATCTTTGGTACCTCGGTGGACAGTTGTTGTTTTATGGGGCCAGTTGTATCCCGTCTGGCCCTGTTTTAGCCATTCGACGATGGTCTTACCGGGCCGCAGCGGCAGATTATCTTACGCGCTCAAACGTTTCGGGGCAGCTGCGGGTGACCCGGCCAAGGTTTTCACCCGCTAAGACCATGTGCACGCAAGATCGTCGGGGTGATTGTTGCAGTTTTGATCAATAGTCTTTATCAGATCTCTTCATATATGTAACCGTTCAATACGCCTACAATTATCCTCGCCAACCGGCAACTGATTAACACGTAATCGCCCCCACACAGGCCCGTTAATCCCACTTGTAAAATTAGCGACACACCTGGCTTCACGAGAGCCAGGTTTCCTCTCACAACTGAGATAAGGAAGTTTGTTATGAAAGCTGCATTATTAGTATTGGCCATGAGTGGTTTTTGCGCTTCAGCGTTTGCCGCCGAGACAGCTGACGCAGTAATAAATCCGACACTCCCAGTTGAGCAGTACACTTACTCGACCCACTTGGACATTGCCAAGGTCATCTCCATGACCCCGATCTCAAACGCCTGCAAGGTAGTGCCTGCGCGCATGGACTACGTCGACTCCAAAGGAAAGGAACATGTGCTTGAGTACCGCGTCATGGGCAATGGGTGTATGGATGGTTGAACACAGCTGCTGCACATCAGAATAACGCCTCGTGGGGTGCAGTTCCAACGAGGCGTCATTTTTTCTATGCATACATACCCGCAATAAAATTCCGCATCCCCATTCAACACCCGCACTAAACTTATAGTAATTAACGGCTATATAACCTTCCGTTATTTAATATCGTCAGAATCTGGCTCCGACTTCTCTCCAGCCCATTGATGAGCGCGCAACTTGTTCGCAATAGTTGTATGGGACACCCCCAATCGTTTGCCTAATTGACGGCTGCTTGGGTGTTGTGAGTAGAGCTGCTCCAGTACCGCTTTTTCGAAGCGTCCAACGATTTCATCCAACCCGCCCTCCAGCGAGAAATCCCCCAATGGCTGACGCGCGCCGTAATCCGGCAATCGAATATGCTCGGCTTTGACAACGCCGCCCTCGCACAATGAAACAGCCTGAAACAATGCATTCTCCAGTTGGCGCACGTTGCCGGGCCAGTGGTAATGACTCAGCCGCTCCATCGCCGCAGGCGACAGTTTCGGCAACGGGCAGCCAATTTGCCGACTGGCCTGATCGAGAAAATGATCAACCAACGGCGGCAAACCATCCAGGCAATCGCGCAGCGGTGGGATATGTAACGACAGCACGTTGAGCCGATGATAAAGGTCCTGGCGAAACTCGCCCTTGGCGCACAGCTCAGACAAGTCCACCTGCGTGGCGCACATCACCCGCACGTCGAGATAAACCTCTTCGTCGCTGCCCACCCGGCGAAAGCAGCCGTCTTGCAGAAAGCGCAACAGCTTGGCTTGCAGGCGTGGGCTCATCTCACCGACCCCATCAAGGAACAAGGTACCGCCTGCCGTCAGTTCCAGCAGCCCGAGTTTGCCCTCGGCCCGCGCCCCTTCAAACGCGCCGGGGCCGTAGCCAAATAATTCGGTCTCCGCCATGGACTCCGACAGCCCGGCACAATTGAGCGCCATGAGTGGCGATTGCCCCCGCGGACTGGCCAAGTGACAAGCGCGTGCCAGCAGCTCTTTGCCGGTGCCGGTTTCACCTTCGATTAATAACGGCGCATCCAGTGGGGCCATACGCCGCGCCTCACGGACGACTGCTGCCATTACTTTTGAGCTTTGGAAAATGCTGTCGAACCCGCGCAACTCTTGCTTGCGCACATGGTAGATACGCTCGCCTATAAGGTCCGCCCGGTGCAGGGTCAGCACTGCGCCCGCCATGGCTTCGCTGTCGTCGTGTTGGGACTGTAGCGGAGCGATATCGGCCAAGAACACATCACCGCGAACCTTGACCCGCAACCCATTTATCCGCGATTTGTGGGTGCGAACCAGCGCTGGCAAATCAAAATCTTCGGCGTAACGCGACAATGCTATGCCTGGCACCTCATCGACTCGCACCCCCAGCAGTTGCGCCGCCGCACGGTTGGCTGCCACGATCGAACCGCTCATGTCGATGGACAACACCGGAAATTCCAATGCACCCAGCAGCGCATTCAGTTCCATGTGCCGGCGTTCGCTGGGCATCAATCCCACGCGTTTGACCCCAAACACCCCAGCAATCGCTTCGAACTTGGGCTGCAGGGTCTGGAACTGCAGATTGATAAGGTTCGGGCAAAGCAAATAAATCGCATTGCCGTGTTCGCCGCCGACCTCTCCGCTCGCGACGTTAACCCCGTACTCAACCAACAGATTAAGAATGTCACGAAGAATGCCGATGCGGTTTTGGCAGTGCACTTTGATGCGCATAAACGGTTTGATCCTGAAATGGCGGCATTTTTTTGCTTTAGCGCTACTTTCGTCGTCACGATTATGTGACAGCCATCGCCCGATTCCCACCGGCATGAGCCGCTCTTCTCGGCGAAAAGGTCATATCCGTAAACTTTTCGTTACGAAAATCCATTCAATCGTCGTTGGATCGGGTAATTTCCCCCAATCAGCAGCCGCTATTTGCGCTATTTCTAGGTCATACATAACAACAAGCTTCCCCGAGGAGAGCAGCATGACCGAGTACGTGGCCCGCGTGCCCGACGCGAATGGCTTTATCGACTACCCGCCTGCCGAGCATGCGGTGTGGAACACCCTGATGACGCGACAGCTCAAGGTGCTCGAAGGCCGCGCTTGCCAGGAATACCTCGACGGTATCGAGCAATTGGGTTTGCCCCATGAGCGCATTCCGCAGCTGGGTGAGGTCAATAAGGTGCTTGCGGCCACCACGGGCTGGCAAGTCGCCCGGGTGCCTGCGCTGATCCCCTTCCAGACGTTCTTCGAATTACTGGCCAACAAACAGTTTCCGGTGGCGACCTTTATTCGCAGTGAACAAGAGCTGGATTACCTGCAAGAACCCGACATCTTCCATGAGGTGTTTGGCCACTGCCCATTGCTGACCAACCCATGGTTTGCAGAATTCACCCACACTTACGGCAAGCTCGGTTTGAGCGCGACCAAGGAGCAGCGGGTTTACCTGGCGCGCCTGTATTGGATGACCATCGAGTTCGGTCTGGTGGACACGCCCCAGGGGCGGCGCATTTATGGAGGAGGGATTCTGTCTTCCCCCAGGGAAACGGTTTACAGCCTGTCGTCCGCGCCGGAACATCAGTTGTTCGACGCACTGGACGCGATGCGCACGCCCTACCGAATTGACATTTTGCAGCCGCTGTACTTTGTTCTGCCGAGCCTGAAAAGGCTGTTCGACCTCGCCCACGAAGACCTCATGGCACTGGTTCAACTGGGTATGCAGCTCGGCCTGCATGCGCCAAAATTCCCGGCAAAAATCAAAGCCGCCTGATCAGGACTATTTTATGAGCACGCTCAACCAAGCCCACTGCGAAGCCTGCCACGCCAATGCACCGCAGGTCAGCGATGAAGAATTGCCGGTACTGATCAAGCAAATTCCGGACTGGAACATCGAAGTACGCGACGCCGTCATGCAGTTGGAAAAGGTCTTCCTGTTCAAGAATTTCAAGTTCGCGCTTGCGTTCACCAACGCTGTCGGCGAAATTGCCGAAGCCGAGGGTCACCACCCTGGCTTGCTCACCGAATGGGGCAAAGTCACCGTGACATGGTGGAGCCACTCGATCAAAGGGCTGCACCGTAACGATTTCATCATGGCCGCGCGCACCGACGAAGTGGCCAAAGGCGCCGAGGGCCGCAAGTAATGCATTTCAATGATATCCAGCGAGTACCCAGCGACCCGATTTTGGGGCTGATAGAAGCATACGCGACCGATGCCAACCCCAATAAATTCGACCTCGGCGTGGGTGTCTATAAAGACGCCATGGGCCTGACGCCGATCCTGCGCGCGGTAAAGCTCGCCGAGCAGCGCCTGGTGGATAAACAGACCACCAAAACCTACATCGGTGGCCACGGCCAAACGTCCTTTGGCACTTTGATCAGTGAACTGGTGTTGGGCAAAGACTCGCCACTGCTGGCTGCCAAGCGGGTCGGCGCGACCCAAACCCCTGGCGGCACGGGCGCCTTGCGTCTATGCGCGGACTTCATCGCCGATTGCTTGCCAGGGCGCGGTATATGGTTGAGCGATCCCACGTGGCCGATTCACGAATCGATCTTTGCTGCGGCCGGGCTGAAAGTCAGTCATTACCCTTACGTGGGCAGCGATAACCGCCTGAACGTCGAGGCAATGCTCGCCACGCTGAATCAGATCCCCCATGGCGACGTGGTGCTGTTACACGCTTGCTGCCACAACCCCACTGGGTTTGACTTGTCCCAAGACGATTGGCGACAGGTGCTGGACATCGTGCGCAGCCGCGACTTACTGCCGTTGATTGATTTTGCTTACCAAGGGTTCGGCGACGGTCTGGAGCAGGATGCCTGGTCGGTGCGACTGTTTGCCGACGCACTACCGGAGCTGCTGATCACCAGTTCGTGCTCAAAGAACTTTGGCCTGTACCGCGAGCGCACCGGGGCCTTGATCGTGTGCACCGACAGCGCTGAAAAATTGCTGGATGTGCGCAGTCAGTTGTCGGCCACCGCCCGTAACCTGTGGTCAAACCCACCGGATCACGGCGCAGCCATTGTCGCTGAGATTCTTGGCGATCCTGAGCTGAAAACGCTGTGGATGGATGAGGTTGAGGAGATGCGCTCACGTATCGCCCAGCTCCGTGCAGGTCTGGTCGAAGCCTTGACCCCGCTGGGGCTGGGCGAACGTTTTGCCCACATTGGGGTGCAACGGGGGATGTTCTCCTATACCGGCCTGAACGACGATCAGGTGGCGAAGTTGCGCTATGAGCACAGCGTTTACCTGGTCAGCGCCGGACGTGCCAATATTGCCGGTATTGATGCGTCGCGCCTCAGTCTGTTAGCCCAGGCAATCGCCGACGTGTGTCACGACTGATTCGGTTTTACCGCGTCATCCATCGCGCCCTTTTATGGGCGCGATTGCGTTGTGCCAGCAAGCAGCCGGTCGCCAAATGGCAAAAGAGTGGCAGATAAAGTCTGATTGTCATTTGCAGTGCTGTATCCTGCCCAAGCTTTATAAAAGCACTGATCTTTCCAGCAACCTTCAATTCAGATCTTGCGCGGAGCGACGACGATGCATGAAATCCCAAACTTTCCTTACCCAAGCCTGCAAGCACCAGAGCAATCCCCCAAGGCCCAACAAGCACCCGGCCAACAAGCCGAGTTGAAGGCCAGTCCAGTCAAAGCGAAAGATAGCCAGAGCGCTAAAAGCCGAAACTGAGGCAGTTATTCAGACCGTATGCTAAACCAGTGTTCTGCGCCTGTTTCCATACGGTCTGTTATGCCCACGCCCCATCGCTGCGCGTTCGCGTATGCGCCTGATCAAGACAAGTGAACACTGAAATGGCAGATCGCTCCGCCCCCAACGCCAGCGTGTTGATGGAAACCACTGAAAAAATGGTCGAAATCTGGACCCGCCTTACTCCTGAAAAACAAGCTACTTTGCTCAAGCGCTTCGGCACCAAAGAAACGGCGCTGGCCGCACTGGTCACGACCCAACTGCTCAACCCCACCAAAGGTTAATCCGCTGCTGTTGCCAATGGTCACGACCGCCATTTGATTTTTTTCGACTTTTTTTATCGCCAATCTCCAGCAAGTCACTAACCGCCGCTATCATAAGCAACCCTGATCGCGCCTATTGCTGAAACGTTTATCCCGCGACTCATTACGCGTCCCACTTCCTGCCGTCACCGTGGATTTTTACCCATGCCAGACTCCTCGCACGCCGCCGCAGAACGCCCCATGGCGGTCACCCTGCAGGTCGTTTCCATCGTATTGTTCACGTTCATTGGCTACCTGAACATCGGTATACCGTTGGCCGTGCTACCGGGTTACGTACACACCGACTTGGGCTTTGGCGCCGTAGCTGCGGGGTTGGTGATCAGCGTGCAGTACTTGGCGACACTGCTCAGCCGTCCGTATGCCAGCCGAATCATTGACAACCAAGGCAGCAAAAAAGCCGTGCTTTACGGCTTGGCTGGATGCGGGCTCAGCGGTATTTTGATGCTGGTGTCGGCCTGGCTGCATAACGCGCCGATGGCCAGCCTGATCTGCCTGTTTATCGGTCGATTGGTGTTGGGCAGCGCAGAAAGCCTGGTAGGCTCCGGCTCGATTGGTTGGGGAATCGGCCGGGTTGGCGCGCTCAATACCGCCAAGGTCATCTCGTGGAACGGCATTGCCAGCTACGGCGCATTGGCCATTGGCGCGCCACTGGGGGTGCTGCTGGTTCAGCAACTTGGTTTGTGGAGCATGGGTTCCAGCATCATCTTGCTGGCGGCCTTGGGCCTGAGATTAGCCTGGAACAAAGAAGCTGCGCCTATCGTGCACGGTGAACGCTTGCCGTTTATGCACGTGCTCGGCCGCGTGCTTCCACATGGCACCGGACTGGCGTTGGGCTCGATTGGCTTCGGCACCATTGCTACGTTCATTACCTTGTATTACTCGAGCAATAACTGGCCGAATGCTGTGTTGTGCTTGAGCCTGTTCGGCGCCTGCTTCATCGGCGCGCGCCTGCTGTTCGGCAAATACATCAACCGCCTCGGCGGCTTCCGCGTGGCGATTGCCTGCCTGGGCGTCGAGACTGTGGGCTTAGTATTGCTATGGGTTGCCCCTACGCCATCATTGGCCTTGGCGGGCGCAGCACTGACGGGTTTTGGTTTCTCGTTGGTCTTTCCGGCCTTGGGCGTTGAAGCCGTGAATCTGGTACCGGCCTCCAGTCGTGGCGCAGCGGTCGGGGCTTACTCACTGTTCATCGACCTCTCACTCGGCATCACCGGCCCGGTCGCCGGAGCCATTGCCGCTGGCTTTGGCTTCGCCTCAATCTTCCTCTTCGCCGCCCTCGCCTCCCTGACCGGATTGGCACTCAGTGTTTACCTGTACAAACAGGCGAGGCATTTGAGGGAATACAACACATAGATCAGTGGATTGCCCCAATCCCGTGGGACCGAATTTATTCGGGAAATAGGCGACGCGGTTTCAAGCTAGAAATCCACTTTCCCGCGCCCTGCCTTGATGCTCCCACGCAATGTCTTGCCTTCCAAGCGACGCTTCTTTGAACCGAGGGTAGGTTTAGTGGGGCGGCGTTTCTTCTCGACCTTGGTCGCGTTGATGATCAACTCGGTCAAGCGCTCCAACGCATCGGCGCGGTTTTGCTCTTGGGTCCGGTATTGCTGAGCCTTGAGCACAATCACGCCATCGCTGGTAATGCGGCTGTCCCGGAGCGCGAGCAAACGCTCCTTATAAAACGGCGGCAAGGACGAGGCATTAATGTCGAAACGTAAATGCACCGCGCTCGAAACCTTATTGACGTTCTGCCCTCCCGCGCCCTGAGCACGGATGGCAGTCAACTCGATCTCGGCGTCGGCCAAGTGCACGTTATTGGAAATCACTAGCATATGAGCATTACGTTGTCCTGAGGCTTTTGGCGAGATTATGTGTGGCTAGGCATTGTAGCTACCCACGTTTTCAATCGGCCACCAGCATGGCTGTGTCCGCAGCGAATAGTCTCCAAATAGCCTATTGACTGTATTTTGGCGGAAATTAGTTTTCTTGAGTTTGGCCGCCACTTCGACGTTTATTTCCAGTAAGACCACGATTTGCTGAGCACTGTAAGTGACTCAACTTCGTTACACATCTTGAAAACAATATTGCGCTCACAACATTCGTAAACTAGGTTTTCATCGTCAGCTGGTCGAACGGCCAGCTAATTTTTCGGTAAGGGGTGTTTAAAGACCTCTGTATTTTAAGGCGATAAATACCCCCTGCCGGTTTTACCGAATAAGCGTCGCTTGGAGGTTCATCCGGGCATTACAAACAGTCATCAGTGAGCACAGGAAAAAATCGCTGCTGTTCAAGGACTACGGAACCCATAAAAAAAGCGCCAACCTCTCGGTTAGCGCTTTTTAATACCCGCTGATTGAAGCCGGATACAGACTGCTTACTGCGGCTTGCGACGACCGAAGCCAGGACGCTGGCCGGAGCCTGCTGGCGGACCGTTGCGCTTGCCCGAAGGCTTGCCGTTGTCGACCAGAACAATGCCAGCGCGCTGCTGTTTAGGCTTGGCTGGACGCTTGCTCACGTCGCTTGGACGTTCTGCGACGGGCGTGCCACGGCTATCAGAGCGGCTGTCGGAACGGCCGTTCGCTGGACGTGGCGTGCGTGGTGAATCACCGCGCGGAGCACGTGGCGAACGATCAGCCGAATCACTACGCGGCGCACGTGGAGCGCTGTCGCCGTCTTCACGCGGTTTGCGTGCAGGACGATCAGCACCTTCGCTGCGGCCACGCAACGGACGATTGGTATCGCCTGCTGCACCGGAACGTCCGGTTGAAGGTCGCGGAGCACGGCCAGACGAATCCGAACGTGGACCCGACGGACGCTCATCGCGACTGCCTTCCGAACGTGGACGATCGCGTTCGCTGCCTGTCACTTGTGGCTGACGTGGCGCACGATCAAAACCTGAAGGTGCCGGAGCGCCCGGGTTGGCTGGACGCAAGGTACGCACGCGTTCGCCTTTACCCAACGGACGCGACGATTGACGCTGCAAGCGCTCCATCTTGTCTTTGGTCTTGGCGTTCATTTGCGGTTGAGCAACCGGCGTCAGGCCCACTTCGGCGCTGAGGGTGTCAACTTCGTATTGGCTCATTTCGCGCCAGCGACCCATCGGCAGGTCAGAGTTAAGGAACACTGGACCGTAACGTACGCGCTTCAGGCGGCTGACCACCAGGCCTTGGGATTCCCACAGGCGACGCACTTCACGGTTGCGGCCTTCCATCACTACGCAGTGGTACCAATGGTTGAAGCCTTCACCGCCCGGCGCTTGCTGGATGTCGGTGAAACGTGCAGGACCGTCTTCCAGCAGCACGCCATTCTTGAGGCGCAGTAGCATGTCGTCATCGACTTCGCCACGCACACGGACCGCGTACTCACGGTCCATCTCGAAAGAAGGGTGCATCAAGCGGTTGGCCAATTCACCGTCGGTGGTGAACATCAGCAAACCGGTGGTGTTGATGTCCAGACGACCGATGTTGACCCAGCGGCCCTCTTTCGGGCGCGGCAAGCGGTCGAACACAGTCGGGCGACCTTCTGGGTCGTCACGGGTGCAGATTTCACCGTCTGGTTTGTTGTACATGATGACGCGACGTACCGATTCGGCAGTCTCTTCGCGTTTGATAACGCGGCCATCAACGCTGATGGCGTCATGCAGGTCGACGCGTTGACCAAGGGTCGCGTCTTTGCCATTGACTTTGATGCGGCCTTGGCTGATCCAGGCTTCGACGTCACGTCGTGAACCTACGCCAATGCGCGCCAGAACCTTTTGCAGTTTTTCGCCTGCTGGGCCGTCGTCTTCTGGGCTGTCTTGCTTGTCTTTGATACTCATCTGGGCACCTCCCGGTGTGTCGATAACAGGGCGCGCTGAGAATGGGCGCACGCTGATTGCTTGATTCTAAAGCCGATGGCGACGTAGGAATCGCCAAAAGGTCGCGAATCATACGCGCAAGGCGCCTGTTGCGCACCAAAGAGTAGTGCAATTGCGTCGGCTTACTTCTTTTTCCGCCGACCGGAGGCTTTCATCTGGATCAAGCGCATGGCCGAGTCGGCCAGCACCTTGCGTCGGTCGCCCTTGTCGAGTTTCTTCCAGGCCTTGATTTCACGCTTACTGCGCCCGCAGCCCACGCAAATGTCGTCATCGAATTTACAGACGCTGATGCATGGGTTGTTGCTCATGGGAAGGTCCTGACAAAGGGATCGATGAACACACTGTGGGACCGAATTCATTCGGGAAGCAGGCAACTCTGTCTCACCTGGGTTGTTCGGTGCGGCTTAAATCTTCGCGAATGAATCCGCTCCCACAGAGGCCCACACAGAAAACCGCGAATGACCTAGGAAGGATCTTTCCCGTCTTCTTCTGGCTCAACAAGATCAACCCGCAACAAATCATCGAAGTCGGTCTTGAGACCCAGTTCCATCGAGTCAAGTTCGACCAATAAACTACGGAAGCTGGTTTCGTCCCGAGGTGGCTCTGGTTCGGCGTCCGGGTCGAGGCTAGCGTCGGCAAGGGCTTGCAAGCTGGCAGGCACTGGGGCGTCGTCGAAGTCGAGCATCGGCTCAGGCTCCAGTTCGCGCAGATCAGCCAAGGGCGGCAGGTCATCGAGGTTTTTCAGGTTGAAGTGATCGAGAAACGCTTTGGTCGTGGCGAACATCGCCGGTTTGCCAGGCACGTCACGGTAACCCACTATCCTGATCCACTCACGTTCCAGCAGGGTTTTGACTATGTGGCTGTTGACTGCGACGCCACGCACGTCTTCGATTTCGCCCCGGGTAATCGGCTGCCGATAAGCAATCAGGGCCATGGTTTCCAGCATCGCCCGGGAATACCGCTGTGGCCGCTCTTCCCACAAACGACCAACCCATGGCGAAAACTTTTCGCGTATCTGCAAGCGATAACCGGAAGCCACTTCCTTTAGCTCAAAGGCTCGGCCTTCACATGATTTGCCGAGCAATTGCAGGGCTTTTTTGAATACCGGCAACTCTGGACGCTCGCCCTCTTCGAACAATTCGAGCAGGCGCTCCAGCGATTGTGGTTTTCCAGAGGCCAGCAAAAAGGCTTCGAGCAGCGGTGCCAGCTCGCGGGGGTCAGTCAGGTTCATGCGTGGGCTCTTTAACGGTTATTCGGCTCTTGCGCGGACGTGAATAGCCGCGAAGGCCTCGTTTTGCACCAGTTCGACCAAGGATTCCTTGACCAGCTCCAGAATTGCCATGAAGGTCACCACCACTCCGAGGCGCCCTTCTTCTGCGGTAAACAGCTCTGAAAATGGCACGAAACCGCCGCCCTTTAGCCGCTCAAGCACGTCGCTCATACGCTCACGGGTCGACAGCGCTTCGCGACTCACCTGGTGGCTTTCAAACATATCGCCGCGGTGCAGCACCTCGGCCATGGACATCAACAGTTCATCAAGACTGACGTCCGGGAGCAAACGTCGGGCTCGCGCTTCAGGCGCATCCAGCTTGGGGATAACTACATCACGGCCGACCCGGCTCAGGCCATCAATGCCTTCCGCCGCGGCCTTGAACCGTTCGTACTGTTGCAGACGCCTGATCAACTCAGCCCGCGGGTCGTCTTCTTCCGCTTCGATCTCCGCCGAGCGCGGCAGCAGCATCCGCGACTTGATCTCGGCCAGCATCGCCGCCATCACCAGATACTCCGCCGCCAGCTCCAGGCGTACGGTTTTCATCAGCTCGACATAACCCATGTACTGCCGGGTGATCTCGGCCACAGGGATGTCGAGGATATTAATGTTCTGCTTGCGAATCAGATACAGCAGCAAGTCCAGCGGACCTTCGAACGCTTCAAGGAACACTTCCAACGCGTCCGGCGGAATATACAGGTCTTGAGGCTGCAGCACCGCCTGGCCATAGACCATGGCGAACGGCAGCTCCTGCCGCGCGCCCGCCTGATTGTCCAGCGGTGCTGACTTCACGTTAGCAACCACGGCCATTCAGGCCCCCACCTCGAACGGCCTTGGATCGCCGCAGCCAACACGAATAATTTGCGCTTCGCCGTCTGCCAGATTGATCACAGTGGACGCCGAAACACCGCCGACGCCGCCATCAATGATCAAATCCACCTGATGCTCCAGAATTTGCCGCATCTCATAAGGATCGCTCAGCGGCAGGCTCTCGCCCGGCATGATCAGGCTGACACTCATCAAGGGTTCGCCCAGCTCCACCAGCAACGCGTGGGCAATCGGGTGGCTCGGCAGCCGCAGGCCAATGGTCCGGCGCTTGGGGTGCAGGATTAGCCGCGGCACTTCCCGTGTGGCGTTCAAAATAAACGTGTACGGCCCCGGCGTGTGCATTCTAAGGGCGCGAAACGCTGCGGTATCGACCTTGGCATAGGTGCCCAACTGCGACAGGTCACTGCACATCAGGGTGAAGTTGTGTTTGTCATCCAGCTGGCGCAGGCGGCGAATGCGCTCGATGGCGCTTTTGTCGCCGATCTGACAACCCAACGCATAGGACGAATCCGTGGGATAAACCACTAGGCCACCGGCCTTGATGATCTCCGCCGCTTGCTTTATCAGACGCGCCTGCGGGTTTTCCGGGTGCACCTGGAAAAATTGACTCACGGTATCTTCCTGTTCAGACGGCAGTAGGCTGGTCATGTTTGAATCGACACCAAAGTGGCGGTAGATCCTCCGGCAACGGGCGATAAACACCAATCTCGGACCAAGCGCCAGGGGCATGAAAATCACTGCCGGCGGTTACCAGCAGACCGAACTCACGGGCTAGGATAGCCAGGCCACCAACCTGCTCGGCAGGCTGCAAGCCATTGACTACCTCAATAGCGTGGCCGCCGGCCTCAAGGTAATCGGCAACCAGCTTGCGACGTTTACTGCGGGTAAAATCATAATGCCAAGGGTGCGCCAGACTGACCCAAGCGCCGGCTTCGCGCAGTGTGGCTACGGTTTCTTCCAGCGTTGGCCAATGCTGCTTGACGTCGCCAAGCTTGCCAGCGCCCAACCATTTACGGAATGCTTCGGCGCGATCCTTGACGAAACCGGCACGCACCAGAAAGTCGGCAAAGTGTGGTCGGGCCGGTGCATTCCCACTGTCGCCGAGCTCTTGCTGGATGGCACGAGCACCTTCCAGAGCGCCAGGCATACCTTTGATCGCCAATTTTCTGCTTATTTCTTCGGCACGCAACCAGCGGCCGTGGTGCAAACGATCAATGGCAGCGAGTAAAGAAGGGGCTTTCATGTCGAAGCCGTAGCCTAAAACGTGGATGGTGGCCCCGCCCCACGTGCACGATAATTCCACCCCGTTGACCAACTGCATATCCAGCGCAAGCGCCGCAGCGCGGGCCTCTTCGAGGCCTTCAAGGGTGTCGTGGTCGGTCAGCGCGAGCACCCGCACACCGTTCTCATAAGCACGCGCGACAAGGACCGCTGGCGCAAGGGCGCCATCGGAAGCGGTGCTGTGGCAGTGCAGGTCAACATTCATAGGTGGCGCTTTCGCTGTCATTGATGTTTGTTATTATGCCGCCACATCCTGCATCTGGCTGCCATTGTGAAACAATTCATCGACTTCATCCCGCTGCTGCTGTTTTTCATCGTCTACAAAATCGAACCTCGCGCCGTCGACATCCTCGGCCACAGCATCATGGTGGGCGGAATTTTCAGCGCTACGGCGATGCTGATCATTAGTTCGATTGTCGTGTATGGCGTTTTGTTCATAACCCAGCGAAAACTGGAAAAAAGCCAACTACTTACCCTGCTCGCTTGCCTGGTATTTGGCAGTTTGACCTTAGCCTTCCATAGCGAAGCGGTGCTCAAGTGGAAAGCACCTGTCGTTAATTGGGTGTTTGCCCTGGCGTTTGCCGGCAGTCATTTCATCGGTGACCGTCCGTTGATCCAACGCATTATGGGCCATGCATTGACCCTACCCCAAGCGATCTGGACTCGGCTGAACATTGCCTGGATCATCTTCTTCGCATTCTGCGGCGCAGCCA
>NZ_JAMFRV010000064.1 GCF_026224925.1 Pseudomonas sp.
AGCGCCCTGATCTTCAGGCTTGGCGCGATCGACACCCTGGTTGATGTCAGGGGATTGCTTGCCGATGATGTTCATCACGCCGCAAGTAGCGCCGTCGAAGCCGACGTCGGAGCTGGTGTAGCCGATGTCGATGATCACGTCACGAACGATCTGCTCCAGGTCGACCCAGGCAGACGTGGTCACTTCGCCAGCGATGATTGCTACGCCGGTTTTCACCAGCGTTTCGCAGGCCACGCGGGCAAACTTGTCTTCGGCAATAATGGCGTCCAGAACCGCATCGGAAATCTGGTCGGCAATTTTGTCCGGATGCCCTTCAGACACGGATTCGGAGGTGAAAAGGGAGTATTCGCTCATCTCGACGGATTTCCTGAATTGTACCGATTGTGAGTGTCGCCAGTCGGTCGCTGAAAGTGGCGAACCTGTATCTGGAAACCATTACGTAGGCCTACATAGAGGCTTTCCCCGGGAACAAGTCCCGCAGCGATGGCCCAACGGGCCAGATCATCCTGTTCAAAACCCAACCAGAGATCGCCGCAGGCCTCCTTGGCCCAACTCTGGTCGTGGCTACACAACTCTGTCACCAACAGGCTACCGCCTGGTTGCACCAGATGGGCCAATTGTTTAAGGGCTTCGGCGGGTGCGGCAAAATGGTGAAGCACCATATTCAGCACGACGCAGTCGGCGCGTACATCGGCGTCGCCCAAAGCGTCTGCCAAGTGCAACTCGACGTTGCCCAAGGCCTCGCGTTCGCATAGCTGGCGGGCCAACTCCAGCATAGCCGGGCTGTTATCCAGCGCGGTGACATGACGAAAGCGCTGCGACAACTCTGGAAGGAATCCACCGTCACCGGGGCCGACTTCCAGCGCAGTGGCGTCGCTGCTAAAGCTCAGTTTGTCCATCAGTGACAGCAGACTCTCGCGGTACTGAGGCAAGCCGGCAATCAAGTCTTGCTGAGCACGAAACTTTTCAGCGACTCGGGTAAAAAAGTCTTGGCTGGCAGCGGCGCGTTGCCCATGCACCAGGCGGATTCGCGCTTGCACATCCGTCGGCAGGGTCAGGTCATCTGCTTCATCGAGTAACGCTACGTGCAGTCTGCCGCCCGGCAGTCCGATGTGGGGCAGGGCGCGACGGTAGAAAATTGCATTACCTTCGCGGCGTGTCGCCACCAGTTCCGCTTGAGACAACACCTTTAAATGGTGGCTCATGCCGGATTGGCCGATGGCGAAAATCTGCGCCAGCTCTAAAACGCCAAACGAATCGTTAGCCAGTGCCCGCAGCACATTGAGTCGCAGCGGGTCACCCCCGGCCTTGCACAAGGCAGCCAGGTCGTCACTTTCATCATGGCGGATTGCGGGCACGCGTAAGTTCATTAGGCAGGCAGTCTAGAGAGCGACCGATCACCCCGCAAGTGCTATATCAAAATGTTTTGATATTGATCGATAGATGGTTTTATCGAAGTCGCCGGTTGGTTTCAGATCCATAAAGGCCCTTAAGCTGCGCCAGAACATGGCAATTGCAGGAAAAACACGTTCTGTGATTGCCCCCAAGCAGTGCGTGAGGGAAAATGCTCGCCTTTTTCAGATCCCATCCTTTCCAGCCCCCAGGAGATCAGCGATGCCCAGCCGTCGTGAGCGTGCAAATGCTATTCGTGCCCTCAGCATGGATGCCGTGCAAAAAGCCAACAGCGGCCATCCGGGTGCCCCTATGGGCATGGCGGATATCGCCGAGGTGCTTTGGCGTGACTTCCTCAAGCACAACCCGAGCAACCCGTCGTTCGCCGACCGTGACCGTTTCATCATGTCCAACGGCCACGGCTCGATGCTGGTCTATTCGCTGTTGCACCTGACGGGCTACGACCTGTCGATTGACGACCTGAAGAATTTCCGTCAATTGCACAGCCGCACGCCAGGTCACCCGGAATACGGCTACACCCCAGGCGTTGAAACCACCACCGGCCCACTGGGCCAGGGTTTGGCTAACGCCGTGGGTTTTGCCCTTGCTGAAAAAGTGCTGGCCGAGCAGTTCAACCGTCCAGGTCACAACATCGTTGATCACCACACCTACGTGTTCCTGGGTGATGGCTGCATGATGGAAGGTATTTCCCACGAAGTTGGCTCGTTGGCCGGCACCTTGGGTCTGGGCAAACTGATCGCGTTCTACGACGACAACGGCATCTCGATTGATGGCGAAGTTGAAGGCTGGTTCACCGACGATACGCCAAAGCGTTTCGAAGCCTACAACTGGCAAGTGATCCGCAATGTTGACGGTCACGACGCTGACGAAATCAAGATTGCTATCGAAACCGCCCGTAAAAGCCCTCAGCCAACGTTGATCTGCTGCAAGACCACAATCGGTTTCGGTTCGCCTAACAAGCAAGGCAAAGAAGACTGCCACGGCGCGCCACTGGGTGCCGAGGAAATTGCTCTGACCCGCGCTGCGTTGAAATGGAACCACGGTCCTTTCGAAATTCCGGCTGATATCTACGCCGAATGGAGCGCTAAAGAGGCCGGTCTGGCGGTCGAAGCCGACTGGGATCAGCGTTTCGCTGCTTACTCTGGGGCATTCCCTGAGCTGGCCAACGAGCTTATCCGTCGCATGAGCGGTGAGTTGCCAGCTGACTTTGCCGAGAAGTCTGCCGCTTACATCGCCGACGTCAACGCGAAAGGCGAGACCATCGCTAGCCGTAAAGCCAGCCAGAATGCATTGAATGCGTTTGGCCCGATGCTGCCTGAGTTCCTCGGTGGTTCGGCTGACTTGGCCGGTTCTAACCTGACCATCTGGAAGGGTTGCAAAAGCATCACCGGCGAAGATGCCAGCGGTAACTACGTGCACTACGGCGTCCGCGAGTTCGGCATGGGCGCCATGATGAACGGTATCGCCCTGCACGGCGGCTTCGTGCCCTACGGCGCAACGTTCCTGATCTTCATGGAATACGCGCGTAACGCGGTCCGTATGTCGTCGATCATGAAAAAACGCGTCATCTACGTGTTCACTCACGACTCCATCGGCTTGGGCGAAGACGGCCCAACTCACCAGCCAATCGAGCAGTTGACCAGCCTGCGCACTACACCGAACCTAGACACCTGGCGCCCAGCCGATGCCGTTGAGTCGGCCGTGGCCTGGAAGTACGCCATCGAGCGCAACGACGGGCCATCGGCGATGATCTTCTCGCGTCAGAACCTGACGCACCAATCGCGCGATGCCACCCAGCTGGCAGACATCGCCCGTGGTGGTTACGTGTTGCGCGATTGCGTGGGCGAGCCGGAATTGATCCTGATCGCTACCGGTTCGGAAGTGGGCCTGGCGGTGTTGGCTTACGAAGCACTGTCGGCACAAGGCCGCAATGTGCGCGTGGTTTCCATGCCATGCACCAGCGTCTTCGAAGCACAGGATGCGATGTACAAGCAGGCTGTGTTGCCGCTGCAAGTCAGCGCACGTATCGCCATCGAAGCCGCCCACGCGGACTACTGGTACAAATACGTGGGCCTGGAAGGCCGTGTCATCGGCATGACCACCTTCGGCGAGTCGGCGCCTGCGCCAGCCTTGTTCGAAGAGTTCGGCTTCACCCTGGAAAACATCCTGGGTACCGCTGAAGAGCTGCTGGAAGACTAAGAAGTAACGCTGGGGCTCGGAATTCTGGCTATCTGGAATCCCGAGCCTTGAATGCGCCCCCTGTAGGAGCGCGCTTGCCCGTGATCGGCTGCGAAGCAGTCGTAAAAAGTGTGCTCAGGTGAAGGTCTGCGTGTCGAGCACGACCCCAGCCTATCGCGGGCAAGCGC
>NZ_JAMFRV010000632.1 GCF_026224925.1 Pseudomonas sp.
GATTACCCAAGCTGACCTGGATAAATACCAGACCCGTGAACTTGCGCCGATTGAGTGTGATTACCGTGGCTACCATGTGGTTTCAGCGCCGCCGCAGAGCTCGGGTGGCGTGGTTATTTGCGAAATCATGAACATCCTGGAAGGCTATCCAATGCAGGCATTGGGCTTCCGTTCAGCGCAGGGCATGCAATACCAGATCGAAGCCATGCGCCACGCCTATGTCGACCGCAACAGCTATTTGGGTGACCCGGATTTCGTTAAAAACCCGGTCGAGCAGTTACTCAACAAAGACTATGCAGCGAAGCTGCGGGCTGCCATCGATCCACAAAAAGCCGGTGTTTCCCGTGACATCAAGCCCGGAGTGGCACCGCATGAAGGCAACAACACTACGCATTATTCCATCGTCGACAAATGGGGCAATGCGGTATCGGTGACTTACACACTGAACGACTGGTTTGGCGCTGGGGTGATGGCGAGCAATACCGGGGTGATCCTCAACGACGAAATGGATGACTTCACCTCCAAGGTCGGCGTTCCCAATATGTACGGCCTGGTGCAAGGTGAGGCCAACGCAATTGCTCCGGGTAAAACACCGCTGTCCTCCATGAGCCCGACGATTGTTACAAAAGACGGCAAAACCGTCATGGTGGTCGGGACCCCCGGCGGCAGCCGGATTATTACCGCAACTTTGGAAACGATGCTGAACGTCATCGACTACGGCATGAACATCCAGGAAGCGGTTGATGCACCACGCTTCCATCAGCAATGGTTGCCTGAAGAGACCAATCTGGAGCCGTTCGCTATTAGCCCTGACACACGGAAAATTCTCGAAGGCTGGGGGCAGAAGTTTGCAGGCGCGCAACCGTCCAACCATGTTGCAGCCATTTTAGTGGGGGCGCCGTCCCTAGGTGGCAAGCCGGTGGGCAATAATCGTTTCTACGGTGCGAACGACCCGCGTCGCAATACCGGTCTTTCACTGGGCTATTAAGTCATGAACCGCTAGGCCCTGTTTCAGGGCCTGGCCATCAAAGGCATGAAGTAAATTACTCGCCGCGGATGTATTGCTCCAACTGCTGAATCAAATCAGCCTGCTCGGCAATCGCTTCTTTGACCAGGTCACCAATCGACAACAACCCCACCAGTTGCCCGTCTTTGACCACCGGTAAATGGCGTAGGCGGCTGTCGGTCATGATGCCCATACACGCCTCGACGCTTTCACTGGGGCTCACGGTGATGATGCGCTCGCTCATGATGGTGCTGACCGGCGTGTCGGCAGACGACCGTCCTTTGAGCGCCACCTTGCGTGCATAGTCACGCTCACTGATGATGCCGATCACTTTGCCATCCTTGACCACCGGCAGTGCACCGACGTTTTTCTCTGCCATGACTCCCAGCGCAGCCAACACCGTTTGGTCCGGGGCGATAGTATGTACCTGCTGGTTGGTTTCGCCTTTTGCGTTGAGCAGTTGTGCGACGGTCTTCATTCGGGCCTCTCCTGTGGTGGGCTAGGGGGCGACCACGAATCGCCCTGCTGCCTCTACAGAATCGTAGAGAGTTGCCAATTGGGCAAGGTAAAAAGGGCTGTATAGGCCATAGAAAACGCTTATTAGACGTTATGCAGCGACCGAATGTCGTGGTTGACTATCAAAGTGCCAGTAACGGCCAGTCCTAGACAAATCCCCGGGTCTGGGGTCTATTGGTCCGACCCCACCTCGGGACCACGCCTGCCGAAAAGGAACTCAACGTTGGCTGCTCGCTCATCGGCGTTTAACGCCCCATACAGCGCTTTTCTGTTCGACATGGATGGAACGCTGATCAACTCCATCGCCGCCGCGGAACGTATCTGGGGCGCATGGGCAATCGCCCACGGCCTTGATGTCGCGACGTTCCTGCCCACTATTCACGGCGCGCGTGCCATCGACACCATTACCCGACTAGGGCTGCACGGGGTTAACCCTGAAGTCGAGGCGTCAGCCATCACTGAGGCGGAAATTATCGATCTTGACGGTATTGTCGAAGTCCCGGGCGCCGCGGCGTTCTTACAATCTCTACCAGCCAACAAATGGGCCATTGTCACTTCGGCACCTAAAGAACTAGCGATTCGGCGTCTGCAAGCGGCGGGCGTTCCTCTGCCTTCGGTATTTGTGACCTCCGAAGATGTCAGTGACGGAAAACCCAATCCAGATTGCTACCTGCTGGCGGCACAGCAACTGGGTGTTAATCCCGCTGCCTGCCTGGTCTTTGAAGATGCACCCATCGGCATTCAAGCGGGCCAAGCCTCAGGTGCGCAGGTTATGGTGGTGACCGCGACTCACCTTCACCCGATGGAAATGGCTCATGGGTCGATCAACGATTATCAAACGATCGCCGCCCGCGTTGACGAGCAGGGACAGCTGCGGCTTCATGACGCTAACTGATCGATTGGCGTTCAAAGCGGCTTCACCTCTTTTTCACGCGGGTGGCCATAGGCTAGGCATCCATACGCACCCAAATCACTGAATGATCTGCACGTGCGCGTGTTATTTGTGGGGTGAATAGCCATCTCGCAATACGTATCATGCGATAAGTTTCTACTGTGCGATATCGGATAACCTCTAGACATGCCTAGCACTGCATCACTCCAAAAAGCGCCCGCTGTCGGACGCCGTCGCAGTCGAAGATGGGCCCTGGCAGCCTGGGTCGTCGTTTGTCTAGCGACGTTGGCCGTGATGGGTTTTATCGTCTTGCCGCCGACACCGTACACGCCCATAACGGGACTAAGCCCGACTCAGGTTTCACTCATTGCGATGGGTGACCAGGGCAGTGGTAACTTTCAGCAATGGGCGGTGGCCTATGCCATGGAGAACGTCGCGGAAAAAGATGGCCGGCTCGACATGGTGGTGCTGTTGGGCGACAACTTTTACGGCAAGCCGCTGACTGGCACTTCCGACTTGAGCTGGCGGACGAAATTTGAAAGTGTTTATTGGGGCCGCTGGCTAAGCCACGTACCTTTCTACGCCGTGTTGGGTAACCATGATTACCCCGACTCGCAGCAGGTCGAGATCGAATACAGCCGCCAGCACAAAGGTTCTGGCCGCTGGCAAATGCCTGATCACACCTACACGCGTGATTTCGGCAATGATGACGGTCGGCCTGTGGTGCGCATGGTGTTTATCGACACGTCTGTGCCCGCCAGCGAATTGCCGGCGCAGATCAAGATACTTGAACAAGCGTTTCTGCAACCCGGTCCCGAACCGATCTGGCGCGTGGTCGCGGCCCATCATCCGGTGCGAAACGCTGGCGAGCACAATGAAAACTCACTAATGGTGACAGAGCTACTGCCGGTATTGAAGCGTCTAAACGTGGACCTGTATGTGTCCGGGCACGATCACAATCAGCAACTGATCCTCAACGAAGGTGAGCCCGCCTGGGTTATTTCCGGTGGCGGGGGGCAAAAGCTCTACCCCCTTAATACGAAACATTTGCCGGTCAGTTTCGCCAAATCCCAGGCAGGCTTTACCAAACTCGACTTTACCCCTACTCAGCTAAAGCTGGCTTATTACAGCTTGAGCACAAGTGCGGCTGCCCGCTATGAATGGAGCCGGGTATGCCCATGGATGGCCAAGGGCTGCTTGGTGGAGTCGACCATGTCGCCTTGATCCCACCGCCTACTCAAGATTGCTGAACTCCTTCAGTTGCTCATCACCCCTGTGAGTCACACACGCTTATGTCCACTCGTCCCGTCTTCCTGTTGTTCGTGCTTGGTTGTCTGCTGTTCTTCGTCGCGTTGGGAAACCATCAATTGCAAGGGTCTACCGAGCCTCGTGTGGCGGGGATCGCCATGGAGATGCACCTCTATAATGACTGGGTAACGCCCAGGTTGAATGGCCAGCCGTTCCTGGAAAAACCGCCTTTGAGCCTGTGGCTGGACGCGGGCGCCATCAAGTTATTCGGTGCGAATACGTGGGCGGTGAGGTTGGCGTCGGCAGTGGCCGGCCTGTTGAGCATGTTGGCGTTGTATGGGGCGCTACGTAAGTTAGGGCGTCCGGTCATGATCGCAGCTGGCGCGTCGGTGTTGCTGGCGACCATGGGCAGTTACTGGGGCAATGCGCGTCAAGTCGGGGAGGATTCGTTGCTGTCGCTGGGCGTAACCTTGGCGTTACTGGCGTTTTTTCTGGCCAACCGCGAATGGGCGGCGCAGCGTCGTCGTTCGCTCGGGCTGTGGTTGTTGTTCGCTGTGGGCATCGCCATCGCCACCTTGAGTAAGGGTGTGTTGGGCCTGGCGTTGCCGGGGGCTGTCATTTTTGCTTTTCTGGTTGCAGAAAGCCTGATCGAAAAACGCTTCGTGTTTGCCGACTGGGTATGGCCAGCGGCAGTGACCTTGGTTGCCTTGCTGCCGTTGGCAGTGTGGCTGGGGTTTCTCTACCAGAGCGGCGGTTCGTCCGCGATCAAAGAAGTGTTATGGGCCAACAGCGTCGGGCGCTTCAGTGGTGGGTTCTCCGAAGCCGGACATTTTGAGCCGTTTTATTACTATCTCGGCAAACTGCCGCAGTCGTTTCTGCCGTGGAATATTCTGGTGTATGTCGGCCTTTGGCACTTCTGCAAAAAGATGCGCGCCAGTCCGTACATGCTTTTCTTCAGTTTGTGGCTGTTGGCGCAGTTGACCCTGCTGACGCTCGCATCCAGCAAACGCATGGTTTATCTCATGTCTCTAACTCCGGCTGCCGCAGTGATTGCAGCCGAGTATTCGGCGGTGTTACTGGAGCGTTTACGTCAACGATCGGCCACGTCGTCATGGGCGCAAAGGCTCGTCCGTCATCAACGTACCGGGATACTCGGCGTGTTAGGTTTGATGGTGGTTAGTTACCTGGCGGTAGCGATCTGGGTGATCCCGAGGGAAGACCGCACCGAATCCTTTACGCCGTTGACTGAGCAAATACGCACTTTGCAGGATAGCGGTCGGCGGGTGGTGCTGTTCACCCCGAGCGAGCGCCTGGCAGGGGCGAGCGTGTTCTACACCCAGAGCGTGTTGGTGGCCTTGCAAACCGAGGAGGAGCTCAATGTATTTCTCCGTGAATCGCCAAACAACGTTGCGGTAATGGAGCGTCAAGACGACCCGGCCGCCCCCTTGAAAATCCTGAAGAAGGTTGTCGTGGGCAAGCGCGCGTATTATTTCATGGTGATGTGATCGGCTCCGTTTTGCGCGTACACCAGAATAACCACGCTGCCCTGTTCATAGCGCGTCGCATCCTTGGGCAGCAGTTCCAGTTCGCGTGCATCACCGTCGTTCTTAACCCGCATCACGACGCCGACTGACCCTTCTCGGCGAGCTTGGGCCAACCATTGCTGTACGTTGTCTTTCTCGACGGTCCGGTTCTTGACGTCGGGGTAGGAGAGACCGTATTGGGCTTCGCCCACAGCGTCGTACAGCGTCACATCAGGGTGCGCTGTTTGCCAGGCAAGTGCTGAAGCAGCCCCCAGATCATTACTCATCAACGATTGAGTTTGACGAAGTGCCTGGGAATGCTCGGCGATGAACCGCTCAGGTGTCTTGTTCTGCACGATTGAGTCCGGCAAGGCGGCCGGCAACAGCGCCACCGCCAGCCCCATGCCGACTGCTGGGGCCAGATAAAACAGTTGAGGTCGGCTGACGAGCAGTGCGTTTGCCAGAATCCAACCCGCCAGCGCAGTAATCATCAACGCCATGTGCAGCGGTTCGTGGTTAAAGATCGGCTGTTTGAGTTGCATGTAAATCAATGCCACCAAGGCCAGCATACCCAGCATCAGATTGAGCGCCGAGTTGCTGCGCAGCGCTAGGGTTTTGGCCTGTTCGAGGCGGTTAACCAGTGTGTCACCCAACAGCAGGGCCAACGGCAACATACACGGCAGAATGTAAGTCGGGAGCTTGCCGTTACTTAGGCTGAGAAACGCCAGCGGCAAGCAGAGCCACATCAGCAAAAACGCGGTCTTGGTTTGTTTTCGGTTGAGCCAGGCCTGTTTGAATGTGATCGGCAGCAGCAAGGCCCACGGCAAACTGGACACCATCAATAACGGGCCATAAAACCACCACGGTTCAGCATGCTGTGCGTCGTCGCCCGCGAAACGGCGAATGTGTTCATGCCAGAAAAAGAATCGCCAAAAATCAGGTTCACGGACCTGGACAGTCAATACCCACGGCAGTGAAATCAGCGCGGCAACCAGCACTGCGATGTAGCCATAGCGAACCAACTCATTGAAGCGCCGTTGCCAGATCATGTAGGGCAGGGCGACTAATACCGGCAGCAACAGGGCTAAAAAGCCCTTGGTCATAAAGCCCATGCCGCAGGCCAATCCCAATACGGCCCATGACGTTACTTTTGCGCGGCGTGTCGGACTATCGATGGCGTACCACAGCGCGACGATGCTCAGATTGACCCACAGGGTAAACTGCGGATCGAGGTTGGCGTAACCGGCCTGGCCGACGACCAGACCAAAGCTCAGGTAGACCACGGCGCAGGTCAGGCTTTTGCGTGGCGAGTTCCACAAGCGTCGGGCGATCAGGTACGCCAACACCGCGCTGAGGCCAAGGCTGAGTGCCGACGCAATGCGCACACCGAACAGGTTATGACCAAACACGGCTTGGCCAATGGCAATCATCCAATAGCCAACCGCAGGCTTTTCGAAATAGCGCAGTCCCATAAAGTGGGGCGCGGCCCAGTTTCCGCTTAAAAGCATCTCTTGGCTGATTTGCGCGTAGCGGGTTTCGTCGGGCATCCAAAGGCCGTGGGTGGCCAAGGGCAATAGATAGAAAATGACAAAGGCCAGAAACAACAACGGCAAGGTCCAACGTTTGACCATGGTGTTTAGCATCAGGTAGTGCTCGGTATCGATCATTGGAGGCTTAAGGTTTTTTATCCAGGGTGGACGCCCAGTCCTGGTAGTTGATAAAGCCAAGTACTTTCGGTTGGCGGTCAGCGCCAATGGACACCAGTAACGTGCTGCTGTATTCGCTGGTCTTTGCGTGGGCAAAACCCAACTCTTTTTCCAGCGCGCTCATGCAACCACTGTGGGTGACCAAGACCATGTTGCGGTGGGCCACCTTATGGCTCAGTACGCTGTCGAGCATTTCGTGTTCGCAGCTGCTCAACCACGCTTCATCGGGGCTGGCTTTGCCGAACATGGCGAATGAAGTTTGCGCGGTGCGGTGCAGCGGGCTGCTCATGACGTCGGTGTTGCTCATGCCTAGTCTGTTGAACGCCTTGCCCACTATTACCGCTGTGTCGCTGCCCACTTGGGTGATACCGTCCGCAGACCCGAGGCAGGTGTGGGTCGACCGATCACAGCGTTCGGCGTGGCGCACGAGGGCTACTACATCGCCCGCTTGCCAGTGATCATAGACGCCGGCGGTGATCATGTTTTCATGTTTGCCCAAGTCGGTCAGCGACTTGGGCCACCAGACGAATCCCATGGCCAATACGACAGAACAAACAAGTACTACGCCCACCACAATCTTTTTAAACCGGTGCGCGTCGTGTGCTGGCAATGACCGTTTTGCAACATCAGCGGTGGTTTTCACCTTCGTATTACTCCAAGACGATATATTTTGGACGCACAATGACTGCAACCTAAAAAGCGCCTGATCAGCGTTTCGAGGAAGTTATGTGCCTGTCGTTATAGGCAGCGAGACTAAAGCGGGGCTCGTAGCTGGGTGGTAAAAAAGATGTGAAAATTTAGCGAAGACCGCCCGTGGCGCGAACTAAGGTTGGGGGTTTATTGTTTTAAACAGCGCATAAAAAAGCCGACGACAATGGTTTAAATTGACGTCGGCTTTCGCAAATCTTTTTAACTAGGGTGCGGCGGTGCGCGGTACCCAGTTGATTAAATGCTGTTTGTAGTCGTAACTGGCGCCTTGGTAATAGCTGATAGCACGAATGATCAGCGGGTCGGTGTCGTTGACCCGTGATTCCACGCTCTCACCCAAGGCCTGGTCATGACGACGCAGCAGTTTTTGTGGACTGAGAATGGCAAGGTTAGTGCCGTCGAACAGACCCAGATGCTGGTAGTTACCGACTAGCACACGGGGCGGCAGCGGGTTGTCCTGAAGCAAGTTCCGGCCAAAGAACGTCGATTGATAACTCTGGTTCAGCAGGCCGAGCAGGGTTGGCGCCAAGTCGATCTGGCTCGCCAATTGCGACGACTCACGGGCTTGGATGATGTTGGGTGCATAGATAAACAGCGGAATTTGATAGTTGGTGATCGGCAAGTCTTCTCGGCCAGCGCTACCGGCAGTATGGTCGGCGACGAACACGAAAATTGTGTCGTTAAACCACGGCTTTTGCCGCGCGTCGTCGAGGAACTTGCCGATGGCGTAGTCGGTGTATTTCACTGAGCCATTACGGCCATCCCCCGATTTAATGTCGATGCGTCCAGCGGGGTAGGTGTAGGGACGGTGGTTAGAGGTGGTCATCAACTGCAAGAAAAACGGCGTGTGTTTGGCGTAAACTGCATCGGCCTCGTTCAGCGATTGCTGAAACAGGTCTTCGTCGGCAATACCCCACGCATTTTTGAAGTGAATGTCTGATTCTTTAATGCTGCTTTGGTCAACGATGCGGTAACCATTGCCGCTGAAAAACGCATTCATGTTGTCGAAATAACCACGGCCACCATACATGAACACGCTGTCGTACCCGACTGCGTTCAGCTGTTGGCCCAAGCTGCCATAGCCACTTTCATGGCCGATGCGCTTGACGATGGAACGGCCAGGCGTCGGTGGAATCGACAGGGTGATGGCTTCCAGTCCGCGGTCAGTGCGGGTACCGGTGGCGTAAAAATTATTGAAGTACAGGCTGTGCTTACGCAGTTCGTCGAGGTTCGGCGTCAGGTTATGAGGGTCGCCGTTACTGCCCATGTACTTGGCACTGAGGCTTTCGATGGTGACCAGGATAATGTTCGGCGTGCGTGGCTTGCCGGGGTTAGCGATGTTACGGCGAATATCCTGTGGGTCTTTGCCGATGAACGACGCATTGGGTTCGGCCAGTTCAGCGCGCAACTGGTGAGCAACTTCTTCGTTGGGCAGGCTGGCGTAGAACTGCTTGTAATCCAGCTCGTTATTGCGGAAAGCGGCGAAAAACTGAAACGGCCCATTGGTCCCCAGTTCGTGCTGATAGGCGTTGCCACCTTCGCCCCGCGGGGTTTCCTGGTCAATGAACTGCATGCTTAAACCCGCGACAACCAACAACGCGGCAAAACCCAGCAACCGCTGACGTGCTTTAGGCAAAGGTGCAATCAGTGCGGATTTGACCGGTATGTACAGTAGCGCGCTCAGCCCAATGGCCGCTACGGCCAGAATCCCGAGCAAGGCGCCAATCGGATAGGACTCAAGAATGTTGTTCAGAACTTCCTTGGAGTAAACCAGATAGTCCACAGCGATAAAGTTGAAGCGCACGCCGAACTCATCCCAGAACAACCATTCCGACACGGCGACAAACAGCATGACAAAGATACTGACCGTCATGACACCCTGCAAAAACCAACGATGGCCACGGGTGCGCCACAGGGCGGGCGGGCAGAACAGTAGGTAAAAGGCCAACGGCAACGCTGCGTATACCAGAAATGCGATGTCGTAGATGGCCCCAATCCCGAAAATGGAGAGGTAACCATGGCCAGCTTCATTTAAATGGGTGGCGAGAAGTACGGCCCGCGTGATGAGAAAAATGACGAACCAAGTGCCGGTCAACAAAAATAAATAGCGCATGGGCGCTGTGTGAGGTACACGCATTGTTAGTTCCTTTACGCATGACGTTGACGTCGTTCAACGTCAGGGAGGCCTCGAATAAACAATTCAATTCGAGGGGGATGCTGTTAGTCGCGGGGCGTAAGCCTGATGTAACTCTATGACATTAAAAGACTCGCGCCTATTAGGTGAGGATCAGCAGTTAACGTTTTTTGGCAAAAAAATTCCGCTGGATAGCCACTTCATCCTGCCAATTGCCGCAAAACGCCTGAAATAGAGCCTTCATGTCGCGAACTTTCTATGACGACAGCTGAATCCAACTGTTCTATGACATTCGCAATTATCTCTGAGTCTTTGTCAAAAAGATGTTGAGATCAGGTAAAAGGTTCTGTGAACCACGCCTATTTTCGGCCGGTACTTCGTAAGATAATCTCACAGCCAGGCCCTGCGTCTCGGACTTCCAGGGCCATATCGTGCAGTCGGGCCACGGCGGCCACCATACTCAGACCCAATCCGTTGCCCGGCGTATGCCGACTGGATTCCGAACGATACAACCGTCGAAAAACCGCTTCGCGCTCGACTTCCGGGATGCCGGGGCCGTTGTCGCTGACGATCAAACCCGGCCCGTCGGCCGCGCCGGAGATGGACACGCGAATGTGGCTGTTGTCCGGAGAAAACTTGATGGCGTTGTCGAGTAGATTACACGCCGCGTCGAACAGCAGTTGCGCGTCGCCAGCGAGAAGGGCAGGTGCCGGGGCGGGCTCGAACGTCAGGGTCATGCCACGTTCTTCGGCCAACGGTTCAAAGAACTCGGCAGCGTCGGCGCCGATGCGGTTCAGATCGACTTCGGCAAAGCTGCTGCGGCGTGCGCTGTCTTCGATTTCAGAGATCCGTAACAACGCACGGAAGGTCAGTAGCAGTCCTCGAGCCTCATCCAGCGCAGAGTCGACCGTCAAGGCGTAATCCTCCTCCAGCAGGCCGCGTCGTTGCGCGCGTTCCAGGCCTGCAATCAGTCGCGTCAGGGGGGTGCGCAAGTCGTGGGCTATGTCATCGCATACACCCTTGACCTCGCTCATCAAGCGTTCGAGTTCGTCGAGCATTCCGTTAACCACGTTAGCCAGCCGGTCGATATCATCGCGGTTGCCTCGGGTCGGCAAGCGGCGGCTAAGGTCGCCTTCGACAATTTGCTTGATCGACGTGCTTAGGGTGTCAAGCCGGCGCCGGGCCGAGTACCCCAGCCCGATAGAGCCGATCAGCCCCACGACCAATAGCAGGCAGCCGCCAGACACCAATGCGTTGACCAGCAACTCATCGAATTCGTGGATATCGTGCATGTCTTGGGCGACCAACAGCGTTTTGCCGTCGTCGAGTTTATGCACCATAAAGCGGATCGGGCGGATACGGCCATTGGGTTTTTCCCAGCGGAACTCCTCGGGTTGGTCATAAGCAGTGAACGCGGGCAATGTTTCGATGGGCCCGGCGATGAGCTTGCCTTGCCCATCGAACAGCGAGTGGGGGAGTCGGCCGTCTACGTCCTGGATGTCGTGTTTGCGAATTTCCTGCTCGCGCAACTCGGGTGTCTGCTGGCTGCGATTTTCCACTTGGCGATGCAACGCGGTGTCCGCTTCGGTCTTGAGGTAGAACGCGGTCTGCCAATAGATATAGCCGAACAAGGCGAAGAACGAAAAGCCGAACAAAGCGAGGAACATCAGGCCTGTGCGAAAACTGATCGTGCGCGGGATTTCACTCAGGTGAACGGAGAACATAGCCGGCTCCACGAACGGTGTGAATCATTTGGTCGTCACCTTCGCCATCGATTTTGCGGCGCAGACGTCCTATATGGACTTCAATCACATTGGTACGCTCGTCGTAGCTGTAATTCCACACGGCTTCGAACAACATGGTGCGGGTTATGACCTGTCCGGCATGGCGCATCAAGTGTTCGAGCAATGCGTATTCCCGCGGCAGCAGGTCGATCGTTCGCTCGCCACGGCGTACGGTGCGGGCGAGCAGATCAACGTCCAGATTGCCGACCTTCAGGCGACTTTCGCGAGACTGCTCAGATGGCACTACCCGACGGCGGATCAAGGCGTCCAGGCGCGCTGTCAGTTCGATGAACTCGAAAGGTTTGGTCAGGTAGTCATCGCCGCCAGCGCGTAAGCCCCGAACGCGTTCATCCAGGGCGCTGAGTGCGCTCAATATCAGGACCGGCGTGGCAATACCTGCGGCACGCAAGGCGGTCAGTATGCCCAGACCATCAACCGCGCCGGGTAACATACGGTCTAGCACGATGATGTCGAAGTCGCCGCTGAACGCGTTCATTAACCCGTCGCGGCCATTGTCGACGCAGGTTACGTCGAAGCCATGGTCATGCAACGCGGCCTTGATTTCGTTGGCGGTGGGCAGGTCGTCCTCGACGATGAGTACGTGGGTCATGGATCGATGTCGTCCTCGATGTATGGGCGGCTTGGCTGGGTAGAACCCCGCAAGTAATGGCATAGTGTGCCAATGTGCAGTGAACGGGAAGGTCGCGCCAACATGAACAAAAGTTTACCTGAGATACCGATGAGGTCACTTTGCGGATATTGGTAATTGAGGACGACGTCCGTACAGCTGCGTACCTGGTGCGTGGTTTGAATGAGAGCGGGCATGTGGCCGATGCCTGTGACGAAGGGCGCGGCGGATTGGCTCTGGCGCTGGAAGGCATCTATGACGCCTTGATCGTTGATCGACGTCTGCCGGGCATGGATGGCCTGGAGTTGGTGCGCACGTTGCGTCAGAGCGGAGTGCACACACCGATTTTGATGCTCAGTGCCATGGCCTCAACTGAACACCGCGTCGAAGGGTTGCGTGCTGGCTGTGATGATTACCTGACCAAGCCTTATGCGTTTGTCGAAGTTCTGGCCCGACTTGACGCTTTGCTACGCAGGGTTGATCAGCCCTCCGGGAGTTCGCAACTCGTGACCGTCGGCGATCTGCAACTCGATTGCGCCACGCGCACGGCAACACGTCAGGACCGGGTGGTGATTCTGCGGCACCGGGAATCGCTTATTCTGGCAAAACTCATGCGCCACGCCGGCCAAGTCGTGACCCGTGACATGCTGCTGGAAAGCGCCTGGGATTACGCGTTCGACCCTAACGATAACGTCATCGACAAGCACATCTACCGCTTGCGTCGCCAACTCGACGAGGGATTCGCCACGTCCCTGATCAGAACCGTCGCGGGTGCGGGTTATATGCTTGACGCGGGTGGGGATTAGCTGACCTTATCGCAGTTCATCGCAGCACC
>NZ_JAMFRV010000633.1 GCF_026224925.1 Pseudomonas sp.
GGTGGACTCTGTGGCCAAGTTCGAATACTCGGCCTGTTCATCGGTCATGCGGGTGGTTTCCAACAACTGCAGCATACCCAACACGCCGTTCATGGGCGTACGCAGTTCATGACTCATCATCGCCAGAAAATCGGACTTGGCGCTGTTGGCGCGCTCTGCTTCTTCGCGGGTCTGAATCAACTGCGCGATGGCTTGTTGTTGCTCGCCGCTGGCCGTTTCAAGGCCTGCAGCCAGATGGTTGATGTGGCGCGCCAGATCACCCAGTTCGCTGTCGTCCGGCACTGGCAGCGGCATGCGGTAATCGCCTTGCTGGATAGCCTTTACTGCTTCAACCATGTCGCTGATGGGCTGCGACAGACTCAATGCCAGGCGCCGTGCGAGGATGTAGGTGAACAGCAGCGCGAACAGGGCGAGTATGCCGGCCTTGAACAGAATTTCTTGCTGCCGTTGGCTGAACGCGTCGTTTGACATGCCGACCATGACTCGCCCGATGTAATCGTCAGTACCGGGTGTGATCGAACCGTCCGGCAGGTACGAGTCCGGTCTGCTGCTTTGCATATGGATAGGCGCTTGAAACATCTCTACTTGCGTGGGGCGTGCACCGTCCAGGTCGGGCTGCTCGACGTAAACCAGCACATGATTGGCGTGGTCCTGAACTTCGAGGAAGCGCACGTGGGGCGTTGCGAGTGTTGCCCGCATCAGACCCTCCAGCACCTCATAGTTGCCGACGATAACGCCGTACTCCGAAGCGGGAGCCAATTGGTTGGCGATGAGTTGGCCGGTGGAGTTCAGTTCCTGGCGTAGATCCTGAAGGCGTACGAAGGTAAAAAAGCTGATGAGCAACAGGGTCAACAGCAGCGCCGGACCCAGGCTGATGATTTGCGTGCGGGTGTTGATGCCCCAGCTGCGGTGCAAGGTCATTGGCTTTCTTGCCGGCGGATCAAGTGGTGCGTCTTAGGACGCCGTTGCGTTGCCGGGAGATCCCTGTCTTCGACAAACAAATTTTCGACCCCTGATGAACTATCGGTTTTGCATGTTAACTGAGGTGGCGGTAAATACCATGGAACTTGCGCTGTATTGGTCCGCCTCAATTGAGCGGTCGTCAGGACTGGTCGCGACAGCGCGGCCCCGTATAATGCCGCCATCGCCATAACGATGGCTCTAGATGGATTGGTTATGACTCAACAGCAACCTATCGCGGTTCTTGGAGGCGGCAGCTTCGGTACTGCAGTGGCGAACCTGCTGGCAGAGAACGGCTATCCAGTCAGGCACTGGATGCGTGATCCGGCCCAAGCCGAAGCAATCCGGGTAAACCGTGAAAACCCGCGTTATCTCAAAGGCATCAAGGTTCACCCAACAGTTGAACCGTTGACCGACTTGCTGATGACCCTTACGCAAAGTGAACTGATATTTGTCGCCTTGCCCTCTAGCGCGCTGCGCTCAGTGTTGGCAGAGCATGCCGCGCTATTGACCGGCAAAATGCTGGTTAGCCTGACCAAGGGTATCGAGGCGCACACGTTCAAATTGATGAGCGAGATTCTCGAAGATATCGCGCCGCAAGCGCGTATCGGTGTGCTATCTGGACCCAATCTGGCCCGGGAAATCGCCGAGCACGCCTTGACTGCAACAGTGGTCGCCAGCGCAGACGAAGACCTTTGTGCACAGGTACAGGAAGTTCTGCACGGTCGCACCTTTCGCGTGTATGCCAGTGCTGATCGGTTTGGTGTCGAGTTGGGCGGGGCGCTGAAGAATGTTTACGCAATAATCGCCGGGATGGCGGTGGCGTTGGGCATGGGTGAAAACACCAAAAGCATGCTGATTACCCGTGCGCTGGCGGAAATGACTCGATTCGCGGTCAGTCAGGGGGCTAACCCCATGACCTTTCTAGGGCTGGCAGGGGTAGGCGATCTGATCGTGACCTGTTCATCGCCGAAAAGCCGCAACTATCAAGTTGGTTTTGCCCTTGGCCAAGGGCTGACGCTAGAAGACGCCGTGACCCGTTTGGGTGAAGTGGCGGAAGGGGTGAACACTCTGAAGGTGCTCAAGGTCAAAGCCGATGAGCTAAACGTCTATATGCCGTTGGTCGCCGGATTGCATGCGATTCTTTTCGAAGGCCGCACGCTCAATCAGGTCATTGAGGTATTGATGCGCGCTGAGCCGAAAACCGATGTCGATTTTATTTCCACCAGCGGATTCTAACTGAAGCGCTGATCACTGAAACCACGCAAACAGGTGAAGGTCTTGAACGAATCGAAACTCAAGCAGCATGAATCAGTCCTGCTGCGTATTTTATGGATGCTGTTGTTCGTACTGATCTGGCAACTGGCGGAAGTCGTGCTGGGCTGCGTGGTCCTGGTGCAACTGGGCTACCGGTTGGCGTACGGTGCTCCCAGTGGCAGCCTGATGAATTTCGGTGACAGTGTCAGTCAATATCTGGCGCAAATCGGCCGGTTTGGTACGTTTCACAGTGACCAAAAGCCATGGCCGTTCGCCGACTGGCCAACCCCTCGCGCACCTGAAGGTGAAGCACCGCATCGCGTTGCGCCTGCTCCGCATCCGGTTCGTGATGAGGAGCCGAAGGTATGAAACTGTGGATTTTGCGCCACGGCGAAGCCCATTCGCAGGCGCGCAGTGACGCCGAGCGGGAGTTGACCGCCCACGGCCGCGATGAAGTGTTGAAAAGCGCGGCGCGGCTGCTGGGCAAACCGCTGACGCGGATCATTGCCAGCCCTTACATACGTGCGCAGCAGACCGCCGAGCTTGTCCATCAGGTCCTAGGGTTCAGCGAGCCGATCGTTACCGTTAACTGGCTGACGCCGGACAGCGACCCTCGGGTGGTGCTGAGCCAGTTGGACCACTATTCGACGGAGGATGTACTGCTGGTCAGCCATCAGCCGTTGGTGGGGTCACTGGTGGGGGTCTTGGTGCATGGCCATTATCGCAACGCGCAACCTATGGGTACCGCAAACCTGGCGGAGCTGGAAGGGGAGTTCCCACTGGCTGGCCTGATGGAGTTGCGCAGCGTTCACCCCCTCTGATCCGTTAAACCGACTGCCGACTTCAAGCCCGGTCCTAGGTTGGGTAACAGCAATCAACACTTCAATTACCACGCGCCGATTTACACTGACCAAAGCCATCCCGCTGGCCGGAAGCAGCTTGGACAGTGTGGTACTGGCTGTGCAGTTTTAGAGAATTTGTGGAACCACAGGGAGCTATATAGGCTGCCGAATGGCTTTACGGGCAATTTGCGCCGCCGGGTCATCGGCTTGGCTAACCATGGCGTAGTTGTATCCTCCACCGGACCAGTAATCTGCCTGCAACTCACCATCGCGACGGCTGCCACGCGGCAGCAAGTGATTTTGTGGTCCCGGTGGACGGATGTAGAAGCTGACTTTGCGCCCGGTGCCGTCTTCATAGACCA
>NZ_JAMFRV010000634.1 GCF_026224925.1 Pseudomonas sp.
CCACTGGAAAGGCTGGCACCGCCCACGACTTTCTGGAATTCATCGGGGACGATTTTGACGATTGCCAGCATCACAACCGAAGAGCCGATCAGGATCAGCAGCCCGGAGTTGGTGATTGTGTTGAACTGGTTGGACCAGCTCAGAATTAGGTTTTGGCCGACGCTTACCAGAAGTTGGAGCATCATCAGTTTAGCGCCGACCGAGACTGTGTAGCGCACGGTCGCGATGGCAATGTCCTTGGTCCATCGCGAGCCGCCGAAAGCCATGTTTATGACGCCGGCCGCAATGACGATGTAGCTCTGCACGAGAGTCACCACCATCCAGGCGGCTATGAGGGCGAAGCAAACTATGATGACGAGTGCAGCGACCATGAAGCCAACCGACGCGGCCGGGCTCATAAGGCTCATCTGTGACATGACTTTTTGCGCGAGCGACACGCCAGATGTGAAGACCTCGCTCGGATTCACCCCGACACCACCGGCCGCTTTCCCGGCTTGGCGGAAGCTGTCAACGATCGCCGTTCCCCAAGTAGATGCGTTCTGGAGCAGAGCGAGAAAGAATCCAATAAACAGGATCTGGTTAACCAGCTCGGCCAACCATTCGCTGACGTCGGCACCCCTGAAGGCTAGCCTGGCAGCAGCCCAGGCTAGCTCGATCGCCGCGAGGATACCGAACGTTTGCAACGCAAGAGACGCCAGCGTGCTTTCCCAACTCGCGGCTTGTGACTGGAATTGCTGAACAATGCCATCTAGGACATTCGTCGATTGCGCCCAGGCGGGAAACGAAATCAGAAAAATTGTTCCGGCCAAGGTCGCCAAGTGGAGGCGTGCGCGGCGCATCAGTAGTCTTTGCCCTTGGTTGCAGAGATAACCGGGCCGTTCGGCAACGAGTGTGGTAACTGTGCGGTGGAAGCGGCCGTAGCCGGGGTCGGGCACGACACTGCCACCTCCGACGTGATCGTGGCGCGGCTCACAAAATACCCGGCGCCAGCCGAGGCAGCAGCGGTTCCGGCCAGCACAACAGCCGCCGCGGATGTTTTGAGGGTCAACATACTCACCAGTCCTTCCCTTGAATTGGGGTGACCGCGGGCGCGGAATTGAATCGCGACATTGCGGCGTCCTCGGTTGCCCTGCGATCAGCACCCACTGCCATTTGCGTGGCCTGCATCTGCGCCGTGGTAGAGAGTGTGGCTTGTATCTGCATGAGCTGCGCAGCCTGCGCGTGCGCCAGTTCGTTGCCTGCCTGGATCGCCTGCATCTGGCCAGCCGCAGACTGCGAATGCTGTTGCAGCGTAACAAGCAGCGCGGCGTTGTTGGTTTCCATGCCCTGCTGCATCCCGAGCATCTTGCCCATCGTGCTTAGGTTGTTGCCGATGGTCTGCTGATAGCCGGCGATCTGACCGGGAATATTCGTCAGGCTGCCAACCTGATTGACATACGCCGAGGCATTTTGAAGCCGGGTAATCAGCGAGCCGGAGTTACCGGACAGCAGTGAGGCGCTATTCGACAGGGCTTGCACCCGCATGATGTCGCTCTGCACCGTGCCCCACACCTGTTGAGGTAGTGCAACGGTGTTCGTAATCATGTTGGTGTATTGATTGAGTTCTGTCTGATATTGCTGAAGTTGGGTGGCGTACGACTGCGCCTGCTGCGCCAACGTTTTGATTTGCGTCAGGGTCTGTTGCAGCCACTGCGCATTGCCCGCTGCATCATACACCGCCCATTGGGCGGCGACCCGGTGTGGCGTCCATGCCAGCAGAGCTGCGGCGGCAAGCAGGCTGCGCCTATTGCAACGTTTCATATGCCACTCCTTTTTCGTTGAGCCAGGCGAAAGGCCATTCCTGGCCGTTGACCCGTTCCAGCTGGCGGATGCGCGCGATGTCGTCAGGTGATGTCGCGCCTGCAAAGGCGAGGGTGACCGGGCCGAGGCCGAGGTCGAACAACCGGCGGC
>NZ_JAMFRV010000065.1 GCF_026224925.1 Pseudomonas sp.
GGTCGCCGGACTCATTAAGTCCATGGGTTTGGCGCCCATAGACCTTGGTCCATTGAGCAGTGGCGGTCGATTGATGCAACTGGGCGGTATTTTCAACGGCGCCGAACTATTGAAGGCTGATGGCCGGTAAAAAATAGTGTTTTTGGTCAATGGGTTAGCGGCGAACGTTGTCTGCTGTAGAGTGGACGTTTTCACCCATTGAGGCCGCTGCCCCATGTCCTTGTGTGAGGTACAGAATCCGTTGGCGCTCTATTTGGCGCGGTTAGCGCCGTCGAGTCAGTTGACGATGAAGTACGTGCTGCAGGACGCCGCAGATCGATTGGGGTTTGCCGACACGGACATTCACAACGTGCCTTGGCATCAACTGCAACCGGGGCATGTCATCGCCTTGGTAGCGACCTTGCGCGAAGATGGGTACGCGCCCAACACCTCGTCGCTGTACGTGAACGCCATACGTGGCGTGACCAATGAAGCTTGGCGACAAAGCCTGATCAGCTATGAGCAATTGCTGAAAATGCGCTCAGTAAAGCCGATCGCAGGCACACGCTTGCTCAAGGGTAAAAATATCCGGCGAACGTTGATTCGAGAGTTGATGGATGTCTGTGCCGCCGACCCCAGACCACAAGGTCGGCGTGATGCTGCGATCATCGCGATTCTGTATGGCTCGGGCATGCGTAAGTCCGAGTCGGTAAACCTCGACCTGGCGCAAGTCGACTTTGGCGAACGTAGTTTACAGGTGACCGGCAAAGGCAATAAACAGCTGATCAAATACGCGCCAGCCTGGGCTTTCGGTGTGCTTAATGACTGGCTCGAACTGCGCCGCTCTTGCTTGCCAGAGGGGCAGCGCGACGACGCCTTCCTGTTCAACCGCATTCGCCGGGGCGCCCACATCACCCGGGAGCGGATCACCAAACACGCGATTTACTTCATCACCAAGCAACGTGGGCAACAGATCGGTATGGACATCATGCCCCATGATTTTCGCCGTTCATTCATTACCCGAGTGATCGAAGAACACGATTTGTCCATTGCCCAGAAGCTTGCCCACCACACCAATATCTCTACCACCGCCAGCTATGACATGCGTGACGACAATGAGCGCCGTCGGGCTATTGACCGGTTCGATCTTTAAAATAAATTGATGATCTGACAGCCGAAAAAAAGCCACCGCACAAAAGTGAGGTGGCTAAAAATGTGTTACCAAAGGAATGATGAAGTGGAGCAGCCAAATCGGTGCTTTCTGATGCGGAGTCAGAAAGCGGTCGAGGCGTGATCGGTCATCGAGGCGAACTTTAACATCCATAGTGTGTAGACAACTATTACGTTAGTCGATAACGACTATCGATTGAATCAACGCCGACATCGAGGAACTTCGATGTTAAAAATTGAACCGCGAGGGGAGCATCCCTGCAATCTTGACGATAAAAAATAGGGCAGGTAGCCCGTGTTTCGCCGTGAATCAATCACACGGTATTTAATGTACTAGCCATCTGCCGAAGCTCAACTATCGCTATTTCATTCGCCTGAACTCAGGGGGTATTTCTGTTGCTCGTGTGTTTGATGGCGATGGCATATTAGAATCAGGGGGCAATAAAAATGATGTCTGTTAAGTGGAATCTCGTGACACTAGCGGTCTCTCTTGGCATAAGCCAGTTGGCAGTGGCCGGGGTAGTCAGCGACCAGGCCGATGCGAAAGGATTTGTTGAAGACAGCAGTCTTAACGTCCACCTCAAAAACTATTATTTCAACCGCGACGGTAAAAATGGCAGCGGCGACCGCAAGGACTGGACGCAGGGTATTCTGGCCAACTACAGCTCGGGTTTCACTCAGGGCACTGTCGGCTTTGGTGTTGAAGCGTTTGGAAACTGGGCCTTCAAGCTTGACGGGGGCGCAGGGACTTCGGGTACGGGGAACTTGCCGGTGCGAGCCAACGGCGAACCTGAAGATGAATACGGTCGGGCTGGCGGTGCACTGAAAGTGCGGATTTCCAAAACCGAATTGCTCTGGGGTAACTTGCAACCGACGGCACCAGTCTTTGCCGCTGGTGGCTCGCGACTGTTCCCACAGACGGGTACTGGTTTTAATTTGCTGAGCAGCGAGATCAAAGGTCTTGAGCTTGACGCTGGGCACTTCACGGGTGGCAACGGTCCCGTCACGACCAACAGTGACCACGACTTGTTCGCCTCTTACGCCAACGTGGCGGCCAACAGTATCAACTATGCGGGCGGCAAATATGCGGTCACTGATGCTCTGTCACTGAGCCTATATGGCTCTGAGTTGGAAGATATCTGGCGTCAGTACTATGCGAACGCGAACTACACGTTGCCGCTCACTGATGTGCAATCGTTAAACTTTGATTTCAATATTTATCGTACTAATGATGAAGGGTCGGCCAAGGCGGGTGACATCAGTAACACCGCGTATTCTCTTGCCGCGGCTTATAGCTTCCTGACAGCGCATACGGTCACCATCGCTTACCAAAAAATCCACGGCGATACCCCATTCGACTATGTGGCGTTTGGTAAAAACGGTCCTGGCGATACGGCTGACTCAATTAACCTCGCCAACTCCGTTCAATATTCTGACTTCAACGGTCCTGGCGAGAAATCCCTACAGGCGCGTTATGACCTGAACATGGCAAGTTATGGCGTCCCGGGCCTGGCGTTCATGGTTCGTTATATCCACGGTGATGATATCGACGGGACGCACATGGCGGCCAACAGTCCTTATCGCGCTTATGGCTATGGAGAAGATGGTAAGCACCACGAAACCAACCTTGAAGCCAAATACACCGTACAAACTGGCCCGGCCAAGGATTTATCCTTGCGCATGCGTCAGGCATGGCACCGTGGCAATGCTGATCAGGCCGAAGGTGATATCAACGAGTTCCGTTTGATCGCCGATTACCCGATTTCGATTTTCTGATGACATAAAGTCGCTCTCATATTGGATTTACGGTGTATCCGAAATCCCCGTGGGAGCGACTTCATTCGCGAAGTTTTCAGCCTTCTGATGCCAGCATATGATCGAACAGCAACCGTGCAGTAACGGACAGTGCTTCACGCGAACGTACGCACATGGTCAATTCACGGGCCGCCCACGGTTCATTTAAGGCGAGGGTTTTTGCCTGCTTAATGGCATAAATATCGATGCTGCCTTGGGGCAATATCCCGATCCCGATCCCCGCTTGAACCATCAGGCACAAGGCATCGTAACTGGACACTTCCATGCGCAACTTGAGCGAGCGTCCGACGTCGCTGGCCGCTTTGATCATTTGAAAGTTTAGATGGGTGCCGCTGCGCAGTGCTACGTACTCATGGTCGAGGGTTTCAGCGAAGGTCACGCTGTCGCGCGATGCCAACGGGTGTCCATCGGGCACCAGCAGCACCAGCTGATCAGTACGAAACGGATAAACCTCAACGTCCGAGCCATGCGGTAAACGGGTGAAAACGCCTATGTCTGCGCGATTTTCGGCGATGCCCTTGGTGATCGCCAGGCTTTCCTTTTCTTCCAGTGTGATCTGGATCTGCGGGTAGAGGTCCATGAAGGACTTCAGCAGCGAGGGCATGAATTGGGTGATCGCCGAGATATTGGCGAGCACATGGATAGAGCCGCGTCGGCCGTGGGAAAAGTCATGCATCTGTACGACGATTTCGTTCAGGTCGTTGAGTACGCTGCGGGCCATGTACAACAAGGAAATGCCCGCGGCCGTAGGAGTAATGCCTTTGTTGGTACGCACCAGCAACTGGGAGTTGAGCAGTTCTTCAAGCTCGCTCAGGCGTTTGCTAACCGCCGCTGCAGCGATGTGTTCGCGTTTAGCGGCGGCGGCAATGGTGCCTTCTTCAATGACACTGACAAACAGGCGCAACGACACAGGATCGAGTTTCATAAGGGGCAGCGGGCTCAACTGTTTAGACTGTGCCAATGTTACCCCGTTACGTCGGTATCAGAACGCGCCAGAAAGCAGATAGCCTGCATTTGGCACTTGAGCTTTCAAGCCCAGGGTTTTCAGGATCTGGTAAACGGTGGCGACGGAAGCCGACAACACCGGCATATCGATACGGTCCTGAACCACTTGGATCGCCGGCAGCGATGGCATCTGTACGCAGGCCGAAAGCACCACGCCGTCGGCTTGACCGATGTTCAGGCGGTCGGCGTGGGCCACCAGATTCATCGGGTCCAGACGGCCTACCGCGAGGTTGTCGGAAACTTCCAGGCTGATGGAGTCTGTGACTTCAATCCCGGCGGCTTCGATGTAGTCGATGACCTGTTGGGTGAGCGGCTTCATGTAGGGGGTAATCAGCGCGATCTTTTTGTAGCCCAGCACATTCAAGCTGTCGATCAGCGCGCCTGCGGAACTGAGTACCGGAGTTGGAGCGTTGTTGCCCTCAACGGTTTTGCTCAGGCGTGCCTGGGACACTTTGTGATAACCGGGGCCTTGGCACATGATCGCCACCAGGCAGGCGTAAGCCATGACGTCAACCCGTGCGTCGCTCAGTTCCAGCGCGCAACGGTCACTGTCGACGTCCATCTTTTTCAGTTCTTCCGGGCTCACTTTCATCATGCGCATGCGTGCCGAGTGGAAGGTGAAATGCTCTTCAGGGAACAGCGAGTAACGCGAGGTCAGCATCGCTGGAATTTCAGTTTCCATGGTGGTGTTGGAGCTTGGAACGATTTGGCCGATACGAAAGTTTTTCATGGTTCAGTCCTTCTCTAGAAGTCAGTTGCCGCTGGTTAGTTGAGCGCCCTTGGTTTCCTGAAGCGTGAACACCATGACGGCGGCAATCGCATAAGAAACAGAGGCAAGCGAAATGGTCGCGGTGAAGCCCACAAGCGGGATCAAGACGGGCACCAACTTGATCCCGGCAATGGCGCCGACGCGGCCGAAGTTGAAGCAAAAACCTGATGCGGTAGAGCGGATGCTGGTCGGAAACAGTTCCGAGTACCACGCCCCGAAACCGCTGAAGTAGCCGGTAAAGAAGCCCAGCAACGCCGCGAGGGAGCCGAGGGTGATCACGTTCTGTGTGGTGAACAGCAGCTTGCCGTCGGTCAGCGGCATCAAGGTTGCCGAGTAGGCAAACACCGGCACCATGATTGCCATGCCCGCAAAGAAGATCGCAAATGACAGACGTCGGCCAATGGCTTCTGCCAAATAGCCGTAGGCCAAGTAACCAATGGTGGCGCCGATGCCGATCCAGATGATGAACACCGGAGCCTGATCAATGCGCACGTTGAGGATGTTCTGCAGGTAAGCCGGCATAAAGGTCATGATGATCCAATAGCCGTACATGCCGAGTACCGAGATACTTAAGCCGAGCAGAGTCATCTTTAAGTACTGCGGACTGAAGATCTCTGTCAGCCGGCCTTTCTTGGTGTTTTGGCGCATGAATTCGCGGTTGGCCAGCCAGACGGGCGACTCCTTGACGAACAGCATGATGAACACCAGCGTGAAGTAGGCCGGGATCGAGGCGTAGATAAACAATGATCGCCATGATTCCGGGTCGTCGGTCTTAAGAAAGGTCCAGGCGAATATCGCCGCCAGAAGACCACCGCCTGACCAGCCGGTTTGCATGACGGCAAAGGCCTTGGCGCGACCGGCCGGTGGCCAGATCTCCGAGACCAGTGCTGCCGCCGCAGACCACAACCCGCCGACGGCAATCCCTACACAAAAGCGGCAAACGTTGAGCTGCCACAAGCTGTCTGCGTAGCCACACAGCAGGGTGCCGGTGCCGTAGACGAACACCGACAACAACATGGTTTTTTTACGGCCGATTTTGTCGGCAATATTGCCCAGGAAAAAACCGCCAATGCCGGTCGCCAAAAGGAACCAGGCAACGGTGGAGACTACATCGCCCATGCCGACCGAAAAGCTTTTCGCAACGGCCAACAGGACAAAGCCAAAAACGGTTGCGTCCAAAGCGTCGAATAACCAGGCGGCCCAAGAGCCTCCCAGCGTCAGGTAACGTTCACCTTGAGTAAGGTTATTAGCGCTCGTCGTGGAAGACGGTACTGCAGTCGGGCTCGCAGTTATGGTTTTCATCGCATTCTCTCGTCGCTATCGACTTCTTGTTTTTGCGGACTCACCCAACTGCGGCGCGGCAGGGAATGAGCAGTCATGTGAGAGCGATACTATGAGTGCCGGTTTGTGCCGTATATCAGGCATTGGCGAAGCTGCCATCGTGGAATGCGATGGCAATCGCTTGCCGAGCGGCGGCAATCAGCTGCCTTTGTTGTGTCGGTTTTTATGATTCTGGTGACGGAGGGGAGCTGAAACCGGGCTGCGCAGCCGTTATCCGCTAATTGGCACGTGCTTTGCTCCTGCATGTGCAGATGTATTTCTACAGCCGCACTTATTGGAGTAATTGAAATGAGTTTTATCAGTGGCCTCGGTAGGACGGACTATTCAATTCCGGTAGTGCGTTCCACCTCCCAGTCGCCCGAAGCTGATTTCCTCAGTCTGAACGACTCGACGGTTCAACCGATTGCGGTTGGCAGCAGTGCCAGCTCTTCGGCCCAATCGAGTGCGTCCAGCCAACAGGAGCAGGACCGTGAAGAAGCCTTCGCGAAAATGATGGTCAACCTGCAAAGTTCGACCGGCCAAGTGACCACGCCGGACAGCAGTGACAGCAGCAATGACCTTTCTGTGGCCTCCGCTGTGGGTGGCCTGACCGGCGTCGGCAACACAACAAGCAGCAGCACCCAAAGTGCTGCGGACGAGTTCAAAGACTATATGTCGCTGACGCCCGCCCAGAAAATGCGTTACAGCGCATTGAAAAGCATGGGGCTGACCGAGGCTGACGTTAAGGCCATGTCACCTGATGCCGCTGCCAAGGTAGAAGCCAAAGTTACCGATATGATCAAGAAACATACTGAGATGCAGGCTACCGCCACTCCAAGCGGTGGTGCGACTGGTTCTGGCACCAGCGCAGGCACGGATGACAAAGGGACGTCGTTCCTCAACAGCGCGTTGGTGAAATTGACCCAGGAGGCGAACGATACAAGCGCCAAGCTTGACCTCGCTTAACCCTGATTCATGCACTAAAAGCCTGTGCCCGCCTTGTTGCGGGTGCAGCGCTTTGCCTGGTTTTACCACTCGGTAAGAAACTGCTCGGTCGACACTACGCTCGCGTAACCGAATCCAAGCGCCGCCATGAAAGCCCCATGTACTTGCGCAGCTGGGATCGTCTGGCCGTTGAATTCCAGGTCGCGAGCGGCACAGGCGTCGTGGATTACCGTGACTTTATAGCCGAAGTCCGCAGCGGCGCGGGTCACGGCATCAACGCACATGTGGCTCATGCTGCCAACGATGGTCAGATCAGTAATGGCGTGGCGTTCAAGCAGCGCGGCAAGGTCGGTTTCGAGAAACGAATTAACCCGATGTTTGAGAATCACCGGCTCGTCAGGACGCTTTGCCAGCGTGGGGTGCAACTGCGCGCCCTCAGATCCCGGCGTGAAGAATGGCGCGTCGTCGCTGGCGAACTCGTGTCTTATGTACACCACCAGATCGTCAGCCAAGCGTGCCGCCTCAATCAGACGTACCGCGTTATCTGCCGCTGCCTCTACGCCACTTAGTGGCCATTTACCTCCGGGGAAGTAGTCGTTCTGAATATCGACTACGATGAGCGCTCGTTTGGACATGGTGTATTCCTCATGGTGAAGGTGGCTGGGTTGGGACTCATAGTGGTCCTATCAACCCCTGTTGAGGATTGGCCAGAATGACAATATCGAGGGCTAAACTGACAATGGCAGAACGTGTGGAGGTCGCCGAAATCGGGTTATTGATATACCCCGGCGCGCAGATGGCCGCCGTGCATGGTTTGACCGATCTGTTCGCGGTGGCTAACCGCATGGTCCTTGAGCAGCCGGGCGCTAATTTGCCGCGCTTGCGGGTCAGCCATTGGTCCACGGCAGCGGCAGGCACCACGGTTGAGCGGGTGTTCGATAGCCAGCCGGCAGTGACCGGTCGACCGGTGGTGGTACTGATTCCGCCATCGTTGACCGATATGCCTGCAGCGAATTCATTGCAGATGTCGGCAGACTGGGTGACCCAGCAGCATCAGGCCGGCGCAATTATCGGGTCGGTGTGCGTGGGTGCATTTTTACTGGCTCAGACCGGATTGCTGTCTGGCCGGACCGTTACCACTCATTGGACTCAGGGAAAGGCACTGGGCGATCAATTTCCCTTGCTTAAGGTTGATGTCGACAAACCTATTATCGACGACGGCGATGTGATCACCGCGGCTGGGCTAATGGCCTGGGCCGAACTGGGGTTGAGGGTCGTACAACGCTTGTTGGGGCCGAGCATCGCCATGACCACCGCGCGTTTTTTGGCGATCGAACACAACACCGGCGCCGGGTGTGGCGGTCATTTTGCGCCCATCCTCAGCCATGGCGATGAAGCGGTGCTCAAGGTCCAACACTGGTTGCAAGGCGGCGGCGCGGTGGACGTTTCAGTCAGTGACATGGCCAGCCAAGCCAATCTGGAACAACGGACGTTTCTGCGCCGTTTTCGCAGCGCCACCGGCCTTAAGCCAACCGAATATTGTCAGCATCTGCGCGTAGGTAAGGCACGTGAAATGCTTGAGTTCACTACTCGCACTGTCGACCATATCGCCTGGACCGTGGGCTATCAGGACCCAGGCGCATTTCGTTCGATCTTCAAGAAAGTGACTGGGCTCTCACCGAGCGATTACCGTGGTCGCTATGGCGCTGGTGTAGGCGCCAGTGGATCGGTCACCGTTGCGCATTCATCGCGTCGTAGTCCCAAACCCTCATGACTTGATCAACCACGGCACCCAGCGCGGAGTAATCCGCACCTTCTCGGGCTTGAATCGTCAGGCCCTGGATGCAGGTCTGGAACAAGGTCGCCAGCGCATCTGCCTCGGTAGCGCTCGACAGTTCACCGGCATCGATAGCTTTTTGGATGCAGCTGCGAAGCCCATCCCACGTGCGTTTGCGGTCATCTGCCAGCACTTTTTGAAGTGCCTGGCTGTCGATGGGACAGGTCGTGGCGGACAGAATCAGCAAACACCCCGGCGGATGATCACGCTCCGTCTGCATCCGCGCGGTGTTGTGCAGCGCTCGATTGACGGCCTCTCTAGGCGCCAATTGTTCATCGCGCAAGCTGTCCATCACACGCCCATGGGTCGCTAGATAACGCGCCAGGACTTCCGCGAATAATGCCTCTTTCGAGCCAAACGCTGCGTAGAAACTCGGTGCCGAGATATCACCCATGCACGCCTTGAGCTGTGCGAGCGAGGTGGATTCGTAGCCTTTCACCCAAAACAGCAGCAGCGCTTTCTCTAGCGCATCGTTTCGGTCAAAGCAGCGTGGTCTGCCGGTTCTTGCCATTTCAATCCCCTTGTAAGCTGATTTAAATACTAATCGATATAAAAGTAGTTTGACCAGCTCCATCCAACTGGCATAACTTCTGTACCAATCGATATTTATTTTGCGAAGGAAGATACCGCCAGTGAGTGAACAGATCGTTTTTGAGCCCTTGCAAGAGGCGCAGACCAGCGTACAGAGGCTGCCGTATGCGGCACTGTTGGCGTTTGCCATGACCGGGTTTATCGCCATCATGACCGAAACCCTGCCGGCGGGGCTGCTGCCGCAGATTGGCAATGGTTTGGGGGTGTCCGAGGTATTTGCCGGGCAACTCGTGACGTTATATGCCATAGGGTCACTTTTGGCGGCTATTCCGCTGACCGTTGCCACTCGCGGGTGGCGGCGACGACGGGTGTTGCTGATGGCCGTGGGCGGTTTTTTACTGTTCAACAGCATCACGACGCTTTCAACGCACTATGGGCTGACGTTGTTTTCTCGCTTTATGGCTGGTGTTGCTGCGGGTTTGGCCTGGGGGTTGTTGGCCGGTTATGCGCGGCGGTTGGTGCCGACCCATTTACAAGGCCGTGCGTTGGCCATCGCCATGGTCGGCACGCCCATTGCCCTGTCGTTGGGAACGCCTGCAGGCACGTGGCTGGGTAACGTCATGGGATGGCGGGCATCGTTCGGCATCATGTCGGCAATGGCCTTACTTTTGTTTGGCTGGATTCTCTGGGCGGTACCGGACATGCCGGGGCAGGCCGATGGTAAGCGCCTGCCGCTCGGTCAGGTTTTTCGCTTGCCTGGCGTGCGGCCGGTGCTGTTCGTCGTCGTCATCTGGATGCTCGGTCACAATATTCTCTATACGTACATCACACCGTTTCTTGTGCCTTCGGGATTGGCTGGTCACGTCGATCTGGTGTTGCTGGTGTTCGGTGTCGCGGCGCTGATAGGCATCTGGATCACTGGATTAATGGTTGACCGCTGGCTTCGGCCACTGGTGCTGGTCAGTCTCGGTCTACTTGCAATAAGTGCATGGGTTTTGGCAATGGCGGCCAGTTCGCCAACGGTTATTTACCTGTGCGTTGCGGCGTGGGGGCTTTCATTTGGTGGCGCCGCTACGTTGCTGCAAACCGCTGCGGCTGATTGCGCGGGCGATCATGTTGATGTCGTGCAGGCGATGTTGACTACCGCCTGGAATCTGGCCATCGCAGGGGGTGGCCTGATCGGTGGGGTGCTGTTGGACAGGGCAGGGGCGGAGTCATTCCCGTGGGCGTTGCTGCTGCTGGCGGTGATTGGATTAATTACGGCGGTGCTGGCCCGCCATCACGGCTTCAAACCCGGTCGCCGTGCACACGCCTAAAAGCTATGTAAAACTGCGGGCCAAGCGTTTTTCTCTGGGGGGCGTCATGAGCAATGTCGAGCGGTTGCGAGACCTGTGGTGGTTGTCCGGGTTGCCCTCAGAGGCACTGGAATTTGCCCACCTCAAGGGCCATGACCCGGTGTTTCCTTCTTCATTTGCTGTCGGCAGCGCCGGGCAGGTTTCCATAGCCGCTGCCGCGCTGGCCGCCGGTGAATTGGGCCAGCTACGTGGCGACGCTCGTCAGCAGGTTGATGTCGACATGCTGCACGCTGCCGTTGAATGCAGCGGTTGGTTCGCCCTCGATGGGCGCGTGCCAAACCAGTGGGATGATTTTTCCGGGCTGTATCGCTGCGCTGATGGCTACGTGCGAGTACACGCAAATTTCGCCCACCACCGAGAAGGCGCGCTACGTCTGCTGGGGTTGTCTGCGTCTATGACAACCCGCGCTGAAGCCGAGCAGGCCCTGTTGAAATGGCGCGCCCTGGACTTTGAACAGGCCGCCGCCGAACGCGGCTTGGTCGCCACGGCCCTGCGCAGCTTTAAGCAATGGGACGCCACGGCGCAGGGTCGGGCCATTAGCGCCCAGCCACTGATGACGCTCTCACGAATTGGCGATGGCGCACCCTTGGCTCTACCTCCGTTGGCACACAATGATCGGCCGCTCACCGGCATCCGCGTTCTCGACCTGACGCGGATACTCGCCGGGCCGGTGGGTAACCGCGCGCTGGCGTCTCATGGGGCTGACGTGTTGTTGATCAACTCACCCAACTTGCCGAACATTGAGGCCATTGCCGACACCAGTCGCGGCAAACGCTCCGCGCACCTGGACTTGCAGACGGAGCATGGCCGCGCGGCCCTTTGGCAGTTGATCGATGGCGCCAACGTGTTTTCGCAAGGCTATCGACCGGGCGGTCTCGCAGCGTTGGGCTATTCCCCCGAGGCATTGGCCGAGCGTCGCCCCGGCATCGTCTATGTTTCCTTGACCGCTTACGGCACCCAAGGGCCATGGGCGGGGCGACGAGGTTTTGATTCACTGGTGCAAACCGCCATGGGCTTTAATCACGCCGAAGGCGAATCCATGGGCGACGGTCTTCCTCGGGCACTGCCCATGCAGATCCTCGACCAGGCCAGCGGTTACCTGATGGCCTTCGGCGCAGCGGCGGCACTTTGTCGGCAACAAACGGAAGGCGGCAGTTGGCACGTGCAGGTTTCATTGGCGCAAACCGGACACTGGTTGCGCAACATGGGGCGTATCGCTGACGGACTGAGTATCGACACCCCCGACTTTGATCCCTATCTGGAAAACTCGATCTCCGGCTTTGGTGAGCTGCGAGCCGTCAGCCCCAGTGCGCAATTGGCGCGCAGTCCAGCAGGGTATAAGTTGCGGTCGATGCGCCCGGGAAGTGCCGAGCCAACCTGGTGAAAGTGGGCGCCACGGGTGGGGCGTTTCATTTTTGAAAGATCGCGGCACATGCGCTGGTTAAAGGCCGCTTTTGCTCGCGGAGTTGGGTACCATCTTGTCCGATGGAATGACCGTCTTTGGTACCCAACAGAATAGTGGACGCATCAGTATGAAAAAAATAAGGGTGGGCATCATTTTTGGCGGTAAATCCGCTGAACACGAAGTGTCATTGCAATCGGCGAAAAATATTGTCGACGCCATCGACATGCAACAGTTCGACGTCACCTTGCTGGGCATTGATAAGCAAGGCGCATGGCACGTCAACGATGCCTCAAATTACTTGCTGAACAGCCAAGACCCTGCCCGTATTGCGCTTAACCGCTCTAATCAGAATGTCGCGTTGATTCCGGGCCAGTCCCATCACCAATTGATTGAAAGCCGCGATGCCAGTGCATTGTCGCAACTGGACGTGGTTTTTCCCATCGTGCATGGCACCTTGGGTGAAGACGGCTCGCTGCAGGGGTTGCTGCGCATGGCGAATATCCCGTTTGTGGGCAGCAGCGTACTGGGCTCAGCGGTGAGCATGGACAAAGACGTGGCCAAACGCTTGTTGAGGGATGCTGGCCTGTTGGTAGCGCCTTTCATTACCCTCACGCGCATCAATCGCGATCAACATGGCTTCGAGTCAATCAGCGAGAAGCTGGGCCTGCCGTTATTTGTTAAACCTGCGAATCAGGGCTCTTCTGTCGGTGTGAGTAAGGTCCGGACTGCAAGCGAGTTCGCCCAGGCACTGGACCTGGCATTTGCTTATGACCATAAAGTACTGGTGGAATCAGCCATTGTCGGTCGTGAAATCGAATGTGCGGTACTCGGCAACGAGCGTCCACACGCCAGCGTTTGCGGCGAAGTCATCCTCAGCGATGAGTTTTACTCGTACGACACCAAGTACATCAACGAGCAGGGCGCAGTGGTTGCGGTTCCTGCCGAGCTGTCGGCTGAGGCCAGCGAACGCATCCGGGCTATCGCGGTTCAGGCGTTTCAAGTGTTGGAGTGCCAAGGCATGGCGCGCGTTGATGTATTCCTGACGCAAGACGGCGATGTAGTGATCAATGAGATAAACACCTTGCCGGGTTTCACTAACATCAGCATGTACCCGAAACTGTGGGCTGCCAGCGGCGTGTCATATACGGATCTCATTACCCAACTGATTGAACTGGCGTTAGAGCGTCATCAACGGGACAGCGCCTTGAAAAGCACCGTCCGTTAAGCGTTGTTTCCAATAACCAGGGAGGTTTACCGGCAATCGACGCAATCCTCACGTGGCCCGCCATGGTGCGAACCATGAACGTACCTAATGGGCATGACATCAATAACGCATAACCTTGGCAGATTTGGTTATTGGACTGAAATTATCCAGGCGTCAATTCTTGGGGACTTTTGCATTTTGAGTTCCCTGTTATGACTTCTCAGCGCCAACTTAAACTTGGGGCGTTCATGCGTCCCGTCAGTATCCATACGGGCGCCTGGCGTTACCCAGGCGCCTTCAGCGATGCCAATTTCAATTTCGCCCATCTCAAGCGCTTTGCGCAAACGCTCGAGCGGGCCAAGTTCGATGCTTTCTTTATGGCGGATCATTTGGCGGTGTTGAACATGCCGATCCAAGCGCTCAAACACAGTCACACGGTGACGTCGTTCGAGCCCTTTACCTTGCTTGCGGCGTTAAGCCAGGCGACTGAGCGGATCGGTCTGGTAGCCACCGCGTCGACCACCTTCGACGAACCCTTTCATATCGCGCGCAGGTTTGCCTCGCTTGACCATCTGAGCAATGGTCGTGCCGGGTGGAACATCGTCACCACGGCTAATCCCGATGCCGCGCTTAATTTTGGTCTGGAGCACGCCTTTGCTCACGACGAGCGTTATGCCCGGGCCCGGGAGTTTTACGACGTGGTGACTGGGTTGTGGGACAGCTGGGCAGATGATGCATTTATCCGGGATACGCACAGTGGAATATTCTTTGATCCGGCACGCCTGCATAACCTGAATCACACAGGCAAGTACCTGTCGGTACGTGGCCCGCTGCATATCGCCCGCCCAGTGCAAGGTTGGCCAGTGATCGTGCAGGCCGGTGCCTCTGAACCGGGTCGGCAATTGGCAGCAGAAACTGCCGAAGTGGTGTTCGCCGCCCACGGCACGCTTGAGGAAGGGCAGAAGTTCTACGCTGACGTCAAAGGTCGCATGCAGCGGTTGGGACGTCAGCGGGAGCATTTGAAGATCCTTCCCGGCGCCTTTGTCGTGGTGGGCGATACCGTTGAGGAGGCGCGGGCTATTCGGGCGAAACTCGACAGTTTGGTGCATTACGACAGTGCGATTGCATCGCTGTCCATTGCGCTGGGACACGATGCAACAAAGTTCGACCCTGATAAACCGTTGCCCCACGTGCCGGACACAAACGACAGCAAAAGCTCTCGGGAGCGCGTCATTGCCCTGGCCGATCGTGAGCAGCTTACCGTTCGGCAACTGGCCCAGCGCTTGGGTGGCTACGCCGGGCTCTCGTTCGTTGGCACTGCGCAGACCATTGCTGACGAGATGCAGGAATGGCTTGAGACTGACGGTTCGGATGGTTTCAATATCATGTTCCCGTGGCTGCCCGGCGGGCTGGATGACTTCGTCGCCAAAGTCATCCCGGAGCTGCAACGGCGGGGCATTTTTCGACGCGAGTACGAAGGGACGACCCTGCGGGAAAACCTTGGTTTACCGAGACCGGAGAATCAGTTTTTTCGTTGAATCCGGCCATGGACGCTGCGGATAGAACTAAGTGGCAACCGACCGTTGCACAACTGTTGATGGGCCAACACCCAGCCAACAGATTGCCGCCTTAGTCACAGCGACAACTATCGGTGGCTCTACGCAACGCGCTGAAGTTAGCGGGTTAGTTCGTATGGCATGGCGCGTGCACTACCTATGCCTTGATCACGCGAGTGAATTTAAAGGTCCGGGAGAAGTTGTATATGCGCAAACAGTTGCACGTCAATTTGTTCGAGATGAACTGTGTGAGCCATATTGTTCATGGCTTGTGGGTCCATCCAGAGAACAATCGACACCGCTTTAACGATCTGGACTATTGGACTGAACTCGCTCAGTTGCTGGAATATGGCACCTTCGACGGGGTGTTTCTCGCCGATGTAATAGGCACCTACGATCAATTTCGTGACGGACCGGAAACCGCCTTGCGCGAAGGCATGCAAATTCCCAGTAATGACCCGCTGCTGGTGATCCCGGCCATGGCCGCAGTGACGCGCAATCTGGGTTTCGGTGCGACGTTTTCCACCACCTACGAGCCGCCATTTGCCTTTGCCAGACGTATGAGCACCCTGGATCATCTGACTAAGGGGCGGGTGGGCTGGAATATCGTCACCTCGTACCTGCCCAACGCCGCGCGTAATTTTGGCCACGACACTGAAGTGGTTCACGATCATCGCTACGAGATCGCCGACGAGTACCTGGACGTGCTTTATAAGTTATGGGAAGGCTCGTGGGACGATGACGCGGTGATTCAGGATCGAGAGCGGCGTGTCTACACCGACCCGAGCAAGGTGCGTTATATCGACCATGTTGGCGAGCACTTTAAAGTAGCGGGGCCGCACTTGTGTCAGCCATCGCGGCAACGTACGCCGGTCTTGTTTCAGGCCACC
>NZ_JAMFRV010000635.1 GCF_026224925.1 Pseudomonas sp.
ATGAGCGCCCGTGGCGAAGCTCCAGAGCAATACGGCCAGGAAAAACGCACGCTTGACGCCGACCCGATCAATGAAGCGGCCTTGCAATACAAAGCCGATGGCATACCCGACCTGGAACCAGAAGTTGATATTGGCGTAGTCCATCGCCGTCCAGCTCATCTGTTTGGCGAGTAACGGCTGCATGATGCCAAGGGCGGCGCGGTCGATGTAGTTCAGTGTGGTGGCGAAAAATATCAGGGCGAGCATCCCCCAGCGGGTTTTACCGACTGCCATGGCACCGCGGATTTTTCCACCGATACCGCTGTGTGCTGCTGTGAGTTGGGACGTTATTTCTGTATGCATCATGGGTAAGCCATCCGTTCCAAGACCGCGCCGTGAGCGTCAGTCGAACTGAAGAGGCAGCTTGAATCGAGCGTATGCCTTGTGCTGCGAGGCCGTGACGACATCGAAGACTCGACTCTTTGACTTAGGGTCAAGAATGCCGAGGCGATTCATCAACGGAGCAGAACAGGACGCAAGGTTCGAGCGCTGGAATTAATCAGGCAACAGCGGATCCAGCCCCCGAAAGGTCTGAAGGCAGTTGTCTCCCCAGCGGTTCAGTAATGATGGCGATGGCAGGCAGGAGGCATCGGTATGGAAGGCGTGATGCGCTGGTGAGTGAAGCCGCAAGTGAGTGCATGAGCATTGACCCTATTTTTAAAATTGTTATGAGCTAGCGGGTGACACGACCGCAGACGACTAAAATCCCAAGCTATTGGTTAACGGCTTTTCGGGTTCGTCCCACAATGTGCAGCTAGTGTTGAGCAACGAGCGAAACAGCGTCAATTGGCAAAAGTGGCTTTTGTTCGATAATCGAACACAAAACTAACCAGTTAGTACATGAATGATTGTCGTGGTATTTTCACAAGCGAATAATTCACCGCAGCACCCATCATGGTCCCGAACAGGCTGATCAATCCGGTGCGTTAAAATTGTGGCCCGCAGAGGTCGCAATCATCCAGGAGCTGAGCCATGCAACGTTCGATTGCCACCGTTTCCTTGAGCGGTACCCTGCCAGAAAAACTCGAAGCTATTGCCGCTGCTGGTTTCGACGGCGTTGAAATTTTCGAGAACGATCTTCTTTACTACGACGGCAGCCCGCGAAACGTGCGCCAAATGTGCGCGGACCTGGGCATTTCCATCACCTTGTTCCAGCCGTTTCGGGATTTTGAAGGCGGCCGCCGTGACCGTCTGCAGCGCAACATCGCCCGTGCTGAACGCAAATTCGACTTGATGCAGGAACTGGGCACTGACCTTGTCCTGGTGTGCAGTAACACCGCCGCGGATTCCGTGGGCGATGAAAATATTCTTCTTGATGACCTGAGCCTGCTTGCCGAACGCGCCGGTGCTCGAAACCTGCGAATCGGTTACGAAGCTCTGGCGTGGGGCCGGCATGTGAACACCTGGCAGCAGGTGTGGAATCTGGTACGGCAAATCGATCATCCAGCGCTTGGGGTACTGCTCGACAGCTTTCACACCTTGTCACTCAAGGGTGACCCTAGCGCCATCGCGCAGATTCCCGGCGACAAAATTTTCTTCGTGCAGATGGCCGATGCTCCGCTGTTGGCGATGGATGTTCTGGAGTGGAGCCGACATTTTCGCTGCTTCCCCGGCCAGGGTGAATTTGACCTGGCAGGCTTCCTCGCGCCGATTCTGCGCAGCGGTTACACCGGTCCATTGTCACTGGAAATCTTCAACGATGGCTTTCGCGCCGCGCCACCTCGAGCTAACGCTGCGGATGGTCTGCGGTCGCTGCTGTACCTGGAAGAAAAAACTCGCAAGCTGTTGGAGAAGGACGCTGAGCCCATCAACACCGACATGCTGTTCAACCCGCCGTCCGCAAGCAGCTATAACGGCGTCGAGTTTCTAGAATTTGCGGTAGATGAAGCCCAAGGTGCAAAGTTGTCCACTTGGCTGGAGAACCTCGGTTTCGTCCATCTCGGTCAGCATCGCTCCAAAGCGGTCAGCCTGTTGCGTCAGGGTGATATCAAGATCGTTCTCAACGCCGAACCCTATTCCTTCGCCCACAGTTTTTTTGAGGCGCACGGCCCGTCGTTATGCGCCATGGCGTTGCGTGTGGATGACGGTAATTCTGCGCTGGAACGTGCACGGGTGTTCAAGGGCCAGCCGTATCGTGGTTTGGTCGGCCCCAATGAACGCGAAATTCCAGCCGTGCGTGCGCCGGATGGCAGCCTGATTTACTTGGTAGAGCCAGCCGAGCCTGGGCACTCAATCTACGACAGCGATTTTAAGGTGGACCCGCAAGCGGTTGCCGGTGGAGGGTTGCAGCGCATCGACCATATGGCGATGGCGTTGCCTGCGGACAGCCTCGACAGTTGGGTGCTGTTCTATAAAAGCTTGTTGGATTTCGAGGCCGACGACGAGGTGGTGCTACCCGACCCCTACGGTCTGGTCAAAAGCCGTGCGTTGCGTAGCCGTTGCAGCACGGTGCGGTTGCCATTGAATATCTCGGAAAACCGTAACACGGCGATTTCCCACGCGCTGTCCAGTTACCGCGGCTCAGGGGTGCACCACATCGCATTTTCTTGTGAGGATATTTTTGCTGAGGTCAGCCGCGCCAAGGAAGCTGGCGTACCGCTGTTGGATATTCCGCTTAATTACTATGACGACTTGGCGGCGCGCTTCGATTTCGACGATGAGTTCCTCAGCGAGCTGGCCTACTTCAACGTGCTCTACGACCGCGATGCCCAAGGTGGTGAGCTGTTTCACGTCTACACCGAGTCGTTCGACGATCGTTTCTTCTTCGAGATTCTGCAACGCAAGAATGGTTACGTCGGCTACGGCGCGGCCAACGTAGCGGTGCGTCTCGCTGCGATGGCCAAGTCCCGCACTGGCGCTGCGCGACTGGCCAGGCTTTAGGCTTCTATGCCCGGGCCAGGTCCCATTGTGGGGCAAAGTCCGGGATGATCACCCGCAAGCCGTAACGGGGAGGGTAGATTGGTCTGCAAGTCTCCCTCGTCATTATTCGTAGGTGTTGGCGCCCGCGATATGCCGTGCGGCGATGTAGCCGAACGTCATTGCCGGGCCGAGATTGATACCGCCGGACGGGTAACAGCCGCCCATGATGCTGGCCATGTCGGTGCCTGCAGCGTAGAGGCCCGTGATGGGCTGACCGTAGGCGTCAAGCACCTGGGCGTTACCGTCAGTCTTCAGTCCGGCAAAGGTGCCGAAACAGCCAGGCTGGACTTTGACGGCGTAGAACGGACCTTGTTCAATCGGCGCTACACAGGGGTTGCTGCCCGGATAAAGCGGGTCGCCCTGTTTGCGATTGTAGGGCGTTGAGCCTCGGCCGAAAGTGGGGTCTTGCCCTTGAGTGGCATGCTGGTTGTACTCGGCGACAGTGTTGACCAAGGCCTGCGGATCAATACCGCAGGCCACGGCCAAGTGCTTGATGCTGTCGGCGCGCTTGAGATAGCCGGAGCGCACCAATGGCCCGACAGGGACTGGCGTCGGACGCGAAAAACCCAGGCCGTAACGGCGCTGGAAGCGATGATCGCAAATCAGCCAGGAAGCAACCTCCTGGTCGGCCGGTGCGTGCTCG
>NZ_JAMFRV010000066.1 GCF_026224925.1 Pseudomonas sp.
AGACAATGCCCTCGTGATCATGCACCCGCAGATCATCGGCGACCTTACCGCACAGCCAAAAGCCGAACAGCATGGTGATGCCAAGCATCAGCCAATAACCCCAGTCGGGCAGCATTTGCCACAGCGGAATAAACGGTAATGCGACTAAAGAACCCCAAGTGCCAGGCGCTTTGGGCAAGGTTCCGGAGCCAAAACCGAACGCCAGGAAATGCCAAGGGTTCGTCCAGACTGTCGGTGGCACCCGCTGCCCTGCGGTCTTTTTAGAAGAACTTGTCACTGAATATCCTGAAAATGTTGGTAGCCACGCGCCAATGGCGTGACATCTGTTCCGTCGGCGTCGACCAGACAAACGCCCTGCCCCGCTTCTACCCGGCCGATCACATGCACGGATGAACCGGCAGCGCGCAAACCAGCCAATTGCGATTCGGGCATCGTGAACGCCAGCACATAGTCGTCACCGCCACTGAGCGCCGCTTCGCGTGCAGCCTCCAACCCGAGAAATGCCAAAAGCGCTGCGGACAACGGCAACGCATCTTGCTCAATCACCAGCCGTACGTTGGACGCCGCAGCAATGTGCCCGCAATCAGCCAATAACCCATCGGAGATATCCAGTGCGGCCGTGGCTCTACCACGTAAAGCCAGCCCTAGCGCCAACTGTGGTTGCGGCGACCAATAGCGCGCCAGCAATGCCTCGGTGATAGACGCCTCGGCCGTGCGCTGGTTCAGTACCAGCGGCAATGCACCGGCACCCTCACCCAACAGGCCCCCGACGCACAGCAGATCGCCGACTTGAGCGCCGCCTCGCGTTAACGCCAGACCCGCAGGCACACGACCAAACACCGTCATCGTCAGGCTTAAAGGCCCACGCGTGGTGTCGCCCCCCACCAGCCGCAACGAGCAGCGTTGCGCCATCAGGTCCAAACCTTGGGCGAAAGCCTGTAACCAGTCGGCATCGACAGTGGGTAAGGTCAGGGCGAGGGTAAACGCGAGCGGAGTCGCGCCCATTGCAGCCAAATCGCTGGCGGAGACCGCAAGTGCGCGTTGGCCCAACAGAAACGGGTCGCAGAGGTCAGGGAAATGCACGCCAGCAACCAGCGTGTCGGTAGAGATTGCCAACTGTTCACCGGGCGGCAACGTTAGCAGGGCGCAGTCGTCGCCGATCCCCAAAGCAACACCCTCGCCCGCCTGTGCACAGGGCGCAGCGGCGAAGTATTTGCGGATCAGCGCGAATTCATCCATGGCGATCAGGCGTTCAAGAACGCTTGTGAGCCTTCACCTCGGCTTCGCGCAAGCGCGGAGCCAATTTGTCCAGCACGCCATTGACGAACTTGTGGCCGTCAGTCGAGCCGTAGACTTTCGCCAGCTCGATACCTTCGTTGATCACAACGCGGTAAGGCACATCGACACGCTTGAGCAGCTCGTACGTCGACAGACGCAGGATAGCCAGTTCAACCGGGTCGAGTTCTTCGATGGTGATGTCCAGGCAAGGCGCGAGGGCAGTATCGATCGCGGTCTTGTTAGTTGGAACGCCGTGCAGCAGCTCTTGGAAGTACGTAGCGTCTACGTTGCTGAAATCGTTATCGACGCGAAACTGCGCTTCGATTTCGTTCAGCGAGTGACCTGCCATGTGCCACTGGTACAGGGCTTGGGTCGCGAGCTGACGCGCTTCGCGGCGCTTGGCACTTTTACCCTTGGCGGCTTCTGGATCTTTGGCGTCGCGGGGGTTGAACTGGTCGGTATCGTCGGAAATCATTTGGCCTCCAACGCTGCCAACAAGCTGACCATCTCAATGGCGCACAAGGCAGCTTCAGCGCCCTTGTTGCCGGCTTTGGTGCCAGAACGTTCAATGGCTTGTTCAATCGAGTCGACGGTCAGTACGCCAAACGAGACCGGCACGCCGAATTCCATGGAAACCTGAGACAGGCCTTTGACGCATTCGCCAGCGACGTATTCGAAGTGCGGTGTGCCGCCACGAATGACTGCGCCCAAGGCGATGATGGCTGCGTACTCGCTACGTTGGGCAACTTTCTGCACCACCAGCGGAATTTCGAAGGCACCCGGCGCGCGGATGATAGTGATGTTGCTTTCGCTCACACCATGGCGAACCAAGGCATCAACGGCACCGCTTACCAGACTTTCGACGACGAAGCTGTTAAAGCGGCCAACCACCAAGGCGTAACGGCCTTGGGGAGCGATGAAGGTACCTTCGATGGTCTTCAGGGTCATTGGGTGTGTCTCATCTTAAAGAGCAAGCACGCCCAATCGGCGTGCTTTAAGGGATTTTAGGCCACCAACTGCAGACTGTTGGGCAGAAAACGTGAAATCCAGTGGATATTCAGGCGCTGCCCAGCCGGTCGTTATTCGGAGGGCACGTATTCTACAACTTCCAGATCGAAACCGGATATCGCATTGAACTTCATTGGCGAACTCATCAAGCGCATTTTGCGCACGCCCAAGTCGCGAAGGATCTGCGAACCGGCCCCGACGATGCTGTACGTCGTGGGGGTTTTGACTACTGCGTTCTCTGCGGTTTCGCGGATGTGCGCCAGCAATGCATCGCCATCCACTGGATGACCCAACAACAGCACAACCCCGCTACCCGCCTCGGCCACGGCAGCCATTGCCGCACGTAGGCTCCAGCGGCCGGGCTGCTTGACCATCAATAGATCGCGTAACGGGTCCATGTTATGCACCCGAACCAAGGTCGGCTCTTCCGCGCAAATTTTGCCGAGGGTCAACGCCAGATGGACGTCGCCTTCAACCGAATCGCGGTAGGTCACCATGTTGAACTGGCCCAATTCACTGTCCATCGGCTGTTCTGCGATCCGCTGAACGGTACGCTCGTGAATCATCCGATAGTGAATCAAGTCAGCGATGGTGCCGATTTTGATCCCGTGTTCAGCAGCAAACACTTCCAGTTCAGGACGACGAGCCATGGTGCCGTCGTCGTTCATGACTTCGCAGATCAAGCCGCTGGGCTCAAAGCCGGCCATTCTCGCCAAGTCGCAAGCGGCTTCGGTGTGGCCGGCGCGTGCAAGAGTGCCACCGGCCTGGGACATCAACGGGAAGATATGGCCAGGGCTGACAATGTCTTCGGCCTTGGCATCCTTGAACGCAGCGACCTGTACCGTACGGGCGCGGTCGGCAGCGGAAATACCGGTGGTCACACCTTCGGCTGCTTCGATGGACACGGTGAACTTGGTGCCAAAGCCGGAACCATTACGCGGCGCCATCAACGGCAGCTTGAGGGTTTCGCAGCGCTCGCGGCTCATGGGCATGCAAATCAGGCCACGGGCGTACTTAGCCATAAAGTTGATGTCTTTGGCATGAACGCACTCGGCGGCCATGATCAAGTCACCTTCGTTCTCACGGTCTTCGTCATCCATGAGGATGACCATTTTGCCCTGGCGAATATCTTCAACCAGTTCTTCAATGCTGTTGAGCGCCACAAGGCACCCCCTTTAATCAGGATTTGAGGTAGCCATTGGAGGCTAGAAAACTTTCGGTAATGCCGCCTGATGCAACGTTTGGCTCTGCGGCCTTATCGCCCAACAACAGACGCTCCAGATAACGCGCCAGCAAGTCCACTTCCAGGTTGACCCGACGTCCCGGTTTGTACTCGGCCATGATGGTTTCGGCCAGTGTGTGCGGGACGATAGTCAGATCGAATTCAGCGCCATTGACGGCGTTCACGGTCAGGCTGGTGCCATCAACGGTGATCGAGCCTTTGTGCGAGATGTATTTGGCCAGTTCACGCGGTGCGCGAATGCGAAACTGGATGGCGCGGGCGTTTTCCTCGCGCGCGATCACTTCGCCAACACCGTCGACATGCCCGCTGACCAAATGGCCGCCGAGACGCGTAGTGGGCGTCAGTGCTTTTTCAAGGTTCACCGGGCTGCCGGTTTTCAGGTCATCAAATGCGGTGCAATCAAGGGTTTCGCGGCTGACGTCAGCCCAAAAGCCGTCGCCCGGCAGCTCAACTGCGGTCAGGCAAACGCCATTGACCGCAATGCTGTCGCCTAGTTTGACGTCGCCGAGATCAAGTTTGCCGGTGGCCACATGAACACGGATATCGCCGCCTTTTGGGGTCAGCGCACGGATACTGCCAATGGATTCGATAATGCCGGTAAACATGGGTTCCTCCAGAAGAATAATATGAGCGGTTGTTCAGGCAGGAACGGCGATCACTCGCCAATCCTCACCGACAGCACGCATCTCAATAATTTTTAGTTCCAGCGCTTCGCTCATCTTCGCCAAAGGCAAATCAAGCAGCGGACGCGCAGAAGAACCCAAAAACTTGCCCGCGACAAAAATCTGAAACTCATCGACCAAGCCGAGCCGGGTAAATGCACCCGCCAACGCAGGACCTGCCTCGACCAGCACGTCATTGACGCCACGCGCGGCCAACTCGACCATCAATTTGTGTAAATCGACCTGACCGGCACTGTTGGCCAGCGCTAACATTTCGTGGCCTTCGGCAAGGTAATGCTCACGCGCCGAGGCCGCAGCGCAGGTCACCACCAGCGTGTTGCCGGCCTGGAAGAACGGCGCATCAAGGGGCACTCGCAGCCGGCCGTCGATCAACACGCGCAAAGGCGGGCGAGTCAGGGCCAGGGCAGTTAGCTCGGCATCTAGGCCAAGCTCGTCCGGGCGAACCGTCAGGCGTGCGCCGTCGGCCAGTACCGTGTCGGCGCCAGTCAATACCACGCTCGATTGTGCGCGTAATCGCTGCACCGCAGATCGTGCAGCCGGGCCGGTGATCCATTTGCTTTCACCGCTGGCCATGGCCGTGCGCCCGTCGAGGCTCATCGCTAACTTAACCCGCACGTACGGCAGGCCGTGCTCCATACGTTTCAAGAAACCCTTATTGAGCGCACGCGCATCGCTTTCCAGCACGCCGCTTTGTACTGCAATACCCGCCGTCATCAGGCGCAGCAAGCCTTTGCCTGCAACGTCCGGGTTAGGGTCTTGCATCGCCGCAACGACCCGCGCGACACCGGCATCGACCAATGCATCGGCACACGGCGGCGTACGCCCGTGGTGGCTGCACGGTTCAAGGGTGACGTAAGCGGTGGCGTCGCGGGCTTTATCGCCGGCTTGGCGCAGGGCATGCACTTCGGCGTGGGGTTGGCCGGCGCGAACGTGCCAGCCCTCGCCAACAATCTGACCGTCACGGACGATGACGCAGCCGACTCGCGGGTTGGGGTGCGCGGTATAGATGCCTTTGCGTGCGAGTTCCAGCGCGCGGGCCATGTAATGGCGGTCGAGGGCGCTCTGTTCAGTCGAAGGTAGGCTCATTCTTTCACCGGTTCGCGGGCGAGACGGTCGATCTCTTCGCGGAATTCATTGAGGTCCTGAAAACGTCGATATACCGAAGCAAAGCGGATGTAGGCCACTTCGTCGAGCTTCTGCAACTCGCCCATTACCAGTTCACCCACCACCAAGGACTTCACTTCACGCTCGCCGGTCGCTCGCAGCTTGTGCTTGATGTGCGCCAACGCGGCTTCAAGGCGCTCAACGCTGACTGGACGCTTTTCCAGGGCGCGTTGCATACCGGCCCGTAACTTTTCTTCGTCGAAGGGCTGACGACTGCCGTCTTGCTTGATCAGGCGCGGCAGCACCAGCTCGGCGGTTTCAAACGTCGTAAAACGCTCGCCGCAGGCCAGGCATTCCCGGCGGCGGCGAACTTGCTCGCCTTCGGCAACAAGGCGTGAGTCGATGACTTTGGTGTCATTGGCACCGCAGAAGGGACAGTGCATGGTGGCAGGCAACAAAAAAAGGGAGGCTCATGGTAGGGCGAGTCTTCATTTATTTCCAGCGTGGAAAAAATGCGGCCCGTCGCCGGGCGCTTTAGCGGCGCGACAAGTCTTGGGCTTTACGGTATATAGACGCGCGGCGGCCCGTGTGAAAATCACCCGTTTGGGCAATACTGCACCTCTTGCCGCCTCTCCCCGGATTTTGTTTTGTTGGAGCTGTTCATGTCGCTACGACCGCTTGTTTTGCTGAGCCTTGTTGGCTTGTTGGCCGCTTGCAGCAGCGAAGCACCGAAAAATCCTGTCGCGGCCAAAGCAGCAGTTCAGCAAGCCGCCCCGGCTAAAGTGCAGGAAGGCTTGGGTCCATTGCCCGCTCACCAGCGCGAATTGAGCGGTCAATTGGTGGGTGCGCCTGCCGGCGCGCTGGTGGAATTGGCGTTACTGGTCATTGATGACAAAGGTCGCCCGCAACGCTTGCTGGCTAACACCACGTTGAACGGCACCAATCAGCCATTGCCGTTTCAGCTGCGTTTCAACCCGGAATCCTTCCCCGTCGGCGCCCGCGTTGAGCTGCGCGGCCGGGCCAGCCAGTCCGGCCAATTGATCTTGCACCTGCCATCGCTGCGTATCGAACAAGGCACCACCCAAGCGCTGGGGGCTTTGCAGTTGGTTGTTGCACCGTAATCACAGACCTCACCAACACAAATCCCCTGTGGGGCCGAATTCATTCGGGAAGCAAACGACGCGGTTTGTCTGATGCACCTCGTTGCGGCCTTCGCGAATGAATTCGCCCCCACAGAAAATCCCGGCAGCCCCTCGGTACGTTTTCGCGGTGATATAGTTGCGCCATTGAATGCCTTTTTCGAGATTAGCGATGAGCCAGGACACCCCATACATTTTCGACGCAACCACTGCGACCTTCGACCAGTTGGTCATCGAGAGCTCGTTCCATCGGCCCGTGCTGGTGGATTTTTGGGCTGAATGGTGTGCGCCCTGCAAAGTGCTGATGCCGATGCTGACGAAAATAGCTGACGAATATCAGGGCGAGTTGCTGCTGGCTAAGGTCGATTGCGACGCTGAACAAGACATCGTCGCGCGCTTTGGTATCCGCAGCTTGCCGACCGTGGTGCTGTTCAAGGACGGCCAACCAGTGGACGGGTTTACCGGTGCGCAACCGGAGTCGGCGATTCGGGCGATTCTCGAACCCCACGTGCAACTGCCGCCGCAGGTGGCCGCTGATCCGTTTGAGCAAGCGCAATTGCTCTTCGCCGAAGGCAGCATTGCTGATGCCGAAGCCGTCTTGAAGCACCTGCTCGGCGAGGACAACACCCATGCTGCTGCGTTGATTCTTTACGCACGCTGCCTTGCCGAACGCGGCGAACTGGTAGAAGCCGGTGCTGTACTCGATGCCGTGACGGGTGATCAGCACAAAGCCGCGCTGGCCGGTGCCAAGGCGCAGTTGACGTTCCTCCGCGAAGCGGCAAACTTGCCGGACGTTGCCGATCTGAAAACCCGCCTGGCCAAAGACCCACAAGACGATGAAGCGGCCCATCAACTGGCGATTCAACAATTGTCGCGCCAGCAATACGAAGCCGCGCTGGATGGCTTGATGAAGCTGTTCATCCGCAATCGCAACTATGCCGAAGGTCTGGCGCACAAAACCCTGCTGCAAGTGTTCGACCTGCTAGGCAACGATCACCCGCTGGTCACCATGTACCGTCGCAAACTGTTTGCCGCGCTGTACTAACTGACCCAGCTGTACAGCGGCGCATCGGCGCCGCTCACCACTTTGACGTCGGCACTGTGGCGTAAACGTACCAACAGGCGTTTGCCCGCTGCGGTGCTGCCGGTCAACGCCTCAAGCTCACTGAGCAAATCCGGCCCACTCATCTGCCCGGCCTTGCGCAGCAAGTCTTTAGCGACTTGCCAGATGGCTTGGTCCTGACTGACCGGGGCCGACGCTGGCACCGCGCCTGCTGGCTTGGTCGCCTGCAACTGTGAACCGAGTTGCGCACCCAACTGCGCCCAGTCGCCTTCGTCCAACTCAAGTGTCAGGTCCACCGGCCACTCGCCAATGGTTCCACGGATACGCAACATGCTTGTCTCCCTATGAAATAAAGACCCCTGTAGGAGCTGCCGAAGGCTGCGATTGCGATCCGCCTTGAGAACCGCGTTATTGCCTTCCCGAATAAATTCGGTCCCACAGAGGATCGCATATTATCCGTGGGACCGATTTATTCGGGAAGCGATCGCACGGCACCGGACAATTGTTATAAGATCACATAACGAATTAATACCCTCTGCGTCCGGAGCTTCCCCATGCGTCGTCTGCTACTTGCCCTGCCTTTTGCTCTGCTTCCACTGGCCGTCGCCCATGCAGCTGAAGTCGAGCACGGAAGCCTCGGCGCCCATGAGCACGGCGTTGCGCGGTTGGATATTGCACTGGACGGCCGCTCGTTGGAGTTCGAACTGGACAGCCCATCGATGAATATCGTCGGTTTTGAGCACGACGCCAGCACTGCAGCTGACAAGGCCACAGTCGCCAATGCACGCGAGCTGTTGCTGAAGTCTCAAGCGCTGTTCAACCTTCCGCTGGCTGCCAAATGCGCGGTGACCACACAAAAACTGCAAAGCCCGTTGTTCGGTGACAAGCCTGAAGCTGACGATGATCATGACGACGACAACCACGCCAATGACAAGGGTGAAGCAGGCGAAGAGCATCATCACAGCGAGATCCACGCGCATTACGTGTTTGTCTGCGAAACCCCTTCAGCGCTGAAAAGCCTCGACCTGTCGCAAATCTTCAAGACATTCCCCGGCACCCACAAGATTCAAGTACAACTGATCGCTCCGAGTGGCCAATATGGCACTGAAGCAACGCCTGACAACGCCACGCTGAAGTTCTGATAACCCGGTGAACGCGACCCCAATGACCCAAGCACTTATCGAGCTGTCCGACCTTGGCTTTAGCTGGCCAGGTCACCCGCCGTTGCTGGACATCCCGGCGTTTCGCCTGGAGCCCGGTGAAACCTTGTTCCTCAAGGGCCCGAGTGGCAGCGGCAAAACCACGCTGCTCGGGTTATTGGGCGGCGTGCAGAAACCCAACCGGGGCAGTATCCGCCTGCTGGGTCAAGAGCTGACAGAACTGTCGGCCGGCGCTCGCGACCGTTTTCGGGTTGATCACACCGGGTATATTTTCCAACAGTTCAATTTGCTGCCGTTTCTCTCGGTACGGGAAAACGTCGAGCTGCCGTGTCACTTCTCCAAACTGCGCGCCGCACGGGCGACCCAGCGCCATGGCAGTGTCGATCAGGCCGCAGCGACCTTGCTTGCGCATTTGGGCTTGAAAGACACAGCGCTGCTGAGTCGGCGGGCAGACTCGTTGTCTATCGGCCAGCAGCAACGGGTCGCTGCTGCCCGGGCACTGATCGGTCAACCGGAACTGGTGATCGCTGACGAACCGACCTCCGCACTGGACGCCGACGCCCGCGAGGCATTTATCCGCCTGCTGTTCGCGGAATGTCAGGAAGCCGGTGCCAGCCTGCTGTTCGTCAGCCACGATCAAAGCCTGGCGCCACTGTTCGACCGCAACTTATCGCTGTCCGAACTCAATCGCGCCGCCGTCGCCGCAGAGGTTTGAGATGTATTTGTTTCGTCTAGCCATGGCCAGTCTGGCTAACCGTCGTTTCACCGCGTTTCTGACGGCGTTCGCCATCGCCTTGTCGGTCTGCCTGTTGCTGGCAGTCGAGCGGGTGCGTACCGAAGCTCGGGCCAGTTTCGCCAGCACTATCAGCGGCACTGACCTTATCGTTGGCGCGCGTTCAGGCTCGATCAACTTGCTGCTGTATTCGGTGTTCCGCATCGGCAACGCTACCAACAATATTCGCTGGGACAGCTTTGAGCATTTCGCCAATGACCCTCATGTGAAGTGGGCGATCCCGATTTCCCTGGGCGATTCGCACCGCGGTTATCGGGTGATGGGCACCAACGAAGCCTATTTCGAGCATTACCAGTACGGCCATCAGCAGAACCTGGAATTGGCCACCGGCCGACCGTTCAAGGCTGATCCGTTTGAAGTGGTGCTAGGGGCCGAAGTCGCCGATGCGTTGAAATACAAATTGGGCGATAAGCTAGTGTTAGCCCACGGCGTTGCAGTGGTTAGCCTGGTCAAACACGACGACAAACCCTTCACCGTGGTTGGGATTCTCAAACGTACCGGCACGCCCGTAGACCGTACGTTGCACATCAGCCTTGGCGGCATGGAAGCGATCCATATCGATTGGCACAACGGCGTTCCCGCCCATGGCGCCGGGCGCATCAGTGCCGACCAAGCGCGCAACATGGACCTGACACCGACCGCGATAACCGCGTTTATGTTGGGTTTGAACAACAAGATCGCAACCTTTGCCGTGCAGCGAGATATCAATGAATTTCGTGGCGAGCCGATGCTGGCGATTTTGCCCGGCGTTGCGTTGCAGGAGCTGTGGAGCCTGATGAGCACGGCCGAACAAGCGTTGTTCATTATTTCGCTGTTCGTGGTGGTGACCGGGCTGATTGGCATGCTCACC